>NZ_JBIPDD010000001.1:0-94959 GCF_046896035.1 Candidatus Phytoplasma palmae
ATGCTTGGAAACTTGCTTGTTCGGTGGTGTGAGGGGTTTAGATTAATATCTAGTAAATAGAAAAACGGTCTAATTCTATCTCGATTAACAAATGGAACAGCTGTTTTAGGATTAGGTAATATTGGTACATTAGCTTCTATTCCAGTTATGGAAGGTAAATCAATGTTATTCAAAAAATTTGCTAACATAGATTCTTTTCCTATATGTGTAGATTCAGAAGATTCAGATGAAATTGTCAATATAGTTTCTAAAATTTCAGCTATGTTTGGCGCTATTAATTTGGAAGATTTTAAAGCTCCTGAATGTTTTTACATTGAAGAAAAATTAAAAGAAAAATTAGATATACCAGTATTCCATGATGATCAACATGGTACAGCTATTGCTGTATCTGCAGCTCTTTTGAATGCTTTAAAAGTAGTTAAAAAATCTATTGAAAATATTGAAATAGTTATTTTAGGTTCAGGTTCTGCGGGAATTGCCGTTGCTAAAATGTTGCTTCTTTTGAAAGCTAAAAATGTAGTTTTAGTAGATAAAGATGGCGCTGTTCATAAAGATTGCAATTGGTTAAACGATATGCAAAAGAAATTAGCATCAGTAACTAATATTCATAATGAAAGAGGAAGCATATCTGAAGTTATAAAAAACAAAGATGTTTTTATAGGAGTATCTAAACCAAATTTAGTTACTAGTCAAATGGTTTCCTCTATGAATAAAGATGCTATTGTATTTTCTTTAGCTAATCCAGTTCCTGAAATTATGCCTGAAGAAGCTAAAAAAGGAAATGCTAGAATTGTTGCTACAGGAAGATCTGATTTCCCGAATCAAATTAATAATTTATCAGCTTTCCCTGGCGTTTTCAAAGGCGCTTTAAAAGCTCGTGCAACTCAAATTACAGAAGAAATGAAATTAGCTGCTATTCATGCTTTATGTTCAGCTCTTCCAGAAAAAGAATTGAATGAAAATAAAATTGTTCCTTCAATTTTTGAACATAATATAACTGATAAAGTTGCTGAAGCAGTTGCTAAAGTTGCTATTAAATCAGGTTTAAGTAAAAAATAATTTTTTCCAATAAGTAAATTTGTGTATTTTTTTAAAAAATACACATTTTTATTTTTTATAGTTGTTTTTCAAAAAAATATAAAAAAAATAATTTAGAATTAACATATATATATGTTACAATTATTAAGAATATAATACTTTTTTCAATAAAAAAAATATGCTGATGTGGCGAAATCGGTATACGCATTTGACTCAAAATCAAACGAGATTAAACTCATGTCGGTTCGAGTCCGACCATCAGTACCAGCAAATAAACACAAGTAATTTGTCAATAATAAAAAAATAAATAAATTATTTTAGTTGATAAAATTTACTTTTGAATGTTTTTTTATTTTTTTATATTAAGAAAAAAAAATTAATTTTATTCAGAAGAGTAATAAAAATGTTTATACCTTTAGACAGGGAAGAAAAAAAAGAAAAATTAATTCATGATCATAGCAACCAAATATCTTTATTTGAACAATATTTAAATAATAATATCGATAATTCTTTTTCTTTTGTTTTTAAAAAAGTAAAAATTAAAGTATTAAAAAAGACTTGGAATTTATATTTTTTTACAAATCAAATAAAAAGCGATATTATACAACGTATGCATAATTTCGAACAAAAAGTAAATAAATTTATAGAAAAAGAAAGTAAAAAAATTATAAGAAATTTAAAGATTAATGTTTTTTTTGAATTAAATCAATTAAATAACTTAGATAAAGAAATTTTTTTTAATCTTTTATACCGTGTTTTTAAAAAAATAAATAAAGATGCAAGTTTATTGAATTTTTTAAAAAATAAGATTATTTTTTTTAATTTTGAATTGAAAATATGTGAATTTAAAATTTCTGAATTGTTTATTTTTGAATATTTATCGAAAAAATATTTTGAAGAAAAAATATATTTTTTTTTAGATGAAATAACAAAATTATTTTTTAATGAATATTCTGTTTTTTTTAACTTTAAAATTTTTATTAGTAAAAATGATTTTATATCTAATAATAATTATTTAGATGTTAGTGAAATTGATAATATTAACAATGAAAATTTATTATGGAATGAAAAATTTTATTTTATTTTAGATTTAATTATTAAACAAAAAAAAGAGAATAAAGTTTTTGAAATTTTTAAATATAAAATTAATTTCGTTGATTTTAAATTAAAAATATGTGAATTTGTTTCGGATTCAAAATTAATTAAATATTTTGTTATTCCTGAAAATTATGTTTTAAACAAGATAAAAAAAACTTTAAAAGAATTAAATTTAATTTTAAAAGAAAAATATGGTTTTTTGTTTGAATTAAAAATTAAAGGAATCGAAGATAAAGAAGATATAGAAGAAAATAAAAAAATGATTAAAATTAATGATGAAAAAAATATTAATAAAGAAAATAAGCAATTCGAATATATTGAGTTTAACAGCATTCCTATTACGCATGATAAAATAAAAGAATTTAGACAAAAATATAGTTATTTTAAAATTAAAGGTTATGTACAACAAAAAGAAGAGTATATTGTAGCAAAAGGGAAAAGCATTTTATTCTCTTTTTATTTGTTAGAACCTTTAGAAAAAAAAGATTCTATTTTATATAGAAAATTTTTCCTTCCTGAAGAAGAAAATTTGATTCATATAAGAAAAGATTTAAAAGAAGGAGTTTTAGTAGAAATAGATTCTTTTGTTGATAAATTTGAAAAAAATCAAGAATTTTATTTTAGTTTTAATTTTGATAAAACAAATTCTTTTTATAAACCTTATAAAATTATAAATTCTGTTCCTTTCCAATTGCAAAGATTAGATGATTATAAAGGAAGAAAAAGAATTGAATTTCATCTTCATACTAAAATGTCTAATTTAGATGCTGTAACTAGTGCGAAAGATTATATCGATACAGCTATTAGATGGAAACATGAAGCTATAGCTTTTACAGATCATGATGGTATTTATGTTTATCCGGAAATTGATAAATATACTAAAAATAAAAATATCAAACCTATTTTAGGATTAGAAATTAATTTTAATGAAGAAAAACCTGTTTTTATCACAAATCAAGAAGATTATACTCATTTTTCTGATTTTAATTTAAAAAATCATAGTTATGTTGTTTTTGATTTAGAAACAACTGGTCTTTCTAAAAATATAGATAAAATAATAGAAATATCAGCAGTAAAAATAGAAAATGGAAAAATAACAGATGAATGTTTTAATGAATTAATTAATCCCAAAATCAATTTAAGTCAAAAGATTATAGAATTAACTGGAATACAAAATGATGATTTAATTAACAAACCTACTATTGAGGAAATTTTTCCAAAATTTCTTGATTTTATCAAAGGATATGTTTTAGTGGCGCATAATGCTTTTTTTGATATAGGATTTTTAGAAGAAGTTATTAAAAAATTAAATTTAAATTTTACAGTAACTCCTGTAATAGATACTTTAAATTTAGCTAGAAAACATTTTAGTTCAGTTTTAAAATTTTTTAATTTACAAAAAATATCAAAATTTTTTAAAATAAAAAACCCTCTTGAAAGTCAAAACCACAGAGCTTTATTTGATTCTTATTCAACTGGTTTAGTTTTTTTAGAAATGATTAAAAAATTAGAGGAACAAAATATTTTTAATTTTTATGATTTAAAAGGTTCTTTACCTTTTATACTTGAACAAAGTTATCATGTTAATCTTTTAGTAAAAAATCAAATTGGTTATAAAAATTTATTTTTACTTTTAAGTGATGCTTTAACTAAAGATTTTTATAAGAAACCAATTATTATGAAATCTAATTTTGTCAAAAATAGAGAAGGGTTGTTAATAGGAAGTGGTTGTTTTGATGGTAAAGTTTTTAATACAGCTTTATATCAAAATGATGAAGAATTAAGTAAAGTTATTTCTTTTTATGATTATATAGAAGTTCAACCTGTAAACGCTTATAAGCATATTATTTGTGAATTAAGCGGTGATAATCAGGAGTATAAAATAAAAATTATTCAAGATACTATTATTAAAATAATTAAAGAAGCGAATAAACAAAATAAAATTGTTATAGCTACAGGAGATGTACATTATTTATCTTCTTATGACAAAATTTATAGAGAAGTTTATATTAATGCGAAATTAATTAGAGGAGGATTGCATAGGTTATCTAATTATGATCATGATAATTTGCCTGATAATTATTTGTTAACTACTCAAGAAATGTTGGATTCTTTTTCTTTTATTGAAGATGAAAAAACAAGAAAAGATTTAGTTATTAACAATACTCATTTACTTAATGATCAAATTGAAAAAATCCAGATATTACCTGAAAAACTTTTTTTCCTTAAAGATAATGCTTTTTCAAAAAATTTAAATATTCCGAGTATTAAAAAAGAAATAGAATTTTTAATAAAGGAAAAAACTAAAGCAATTTATGGAGAACCAATGCATCCTTTAGTTGAAAAAAGAATTTTTTTTGAATTTGACAAAATTATCGATAAAAGTAATAATTCTAAATCTAATCCTAGTATTGCTCCTATATATTATCTAACTTATTTGTTAGTAAAAAAATCAATAGAAGAAGGATTTCCAGTTGGTTCTCGAGGTTCAATTGGTTCTTCTTTAATAGCTAATGTTTTAGAAATAACTGAAGTAAATCCTTTAAGACCTCATTATCGTTGTTCTCAATGTCAATATACTGTTTTTCCGCAAATGAGCGAAGAGGAAAAAAAAGAAAAAAAATATAAAAATTATATTAATTCTAAAAATATTGATAAAAATAATTATAGTTCTATAAAAAGTATTTTTTCAGGTTATGATCTTCTAGATATGGATTGCCCATTTTGTTTTAAAAAATTTATTAAAGATGGTCAAGATATTCCTTTTGAAACTTTTTTAGGTTTTGAAGGAAATAAAACTCCTGATATAGATTTAAATTTTTCAGGTAATTATCAAAGTAAAGCTCATGGTTATATTAAAGAATTATTAGGTTCTGATTATGTTTATAGAGCAGGAACAATTCAAACAGTTGCTAAAAGAAATGCATTTGGTTATATCAAAGGATTTATTAAAGATAAAAATTTAGAAGATAAAATTCGTTTTTGCGAAATAAATAGAAGAACTCATTTTCTAGAAGGTATTAAACGTTCTACTGGACAACATCCAGGGGGCATTGTAGTCGTTCCTAATGAAACTTCTATTTTTGAAATCACTCCGGTTCAATTTCCTGCTAATGATATTACCGCTACTTGGAAAACTACTCATTTTGATTATCATTCATTTGAAAATAATTTATTTAAAATGGATATTTTAGGACATGATGATCCTATGTTAATTAAATTTTTTATGGATTATGTCCATAATAATCCAGAAAAATTTTCTTTTAAACGTTATCAAGATATACCTACAGATGATGCTGAAGTGTACAAAATTTTTTCTCAAACTGTTCAAAATATTTCTTCTTTAGCTATTCCTGAATTTGGAACTAAATTTGTTATTGATATGTTAAAAAATATTTATCAAAAAGAAAAAAAAGACTTTAATTTTTCTACATTAGTTAAAGTTTCTGGTCTTTCACATGGAACAGATGTATGGATTAAAAATGCTCAGGATATTTTGAAAAAACAAGGTGATTTTGAAAATAATACTAAAGGGAAAAATATTTCTTTTGATGATATTATTTGTTGTCGTGATGATATTATGAATTCTTTAATAAAACGAAATGTCGAAAAATTAAAAGCTTTTGAAATTATGGAATTTGTTCGAAAAGGAAAACAACATTCTAATCCTAAAGAATGGAAAGTTTTAGTTAAAGAAATAGAGAATAAAGTAGAAGAATGGTATATAAAATCTTTAAGTAAAATTAAATATCTTTTTCCTAAAGCTCATGCTGCTGCTTATGTTTTAATGGCTGTTAGAATTGCTTGGTTTAAAGTAAAATTTCCTCTTCTATTTTATAGTGGTTTTTTTTCTACTAGAGTGGAACAATTTGATTATGAATTGATGGTTACTAATGATATTCAAGCAATTAATTTGAAATTGTCTTCTTTAAATAGAAAAAATATTACTGCTAAAGAACAAAATATTTTTAATACTTTATTAAACGCTTCTGAAATGATTTCAAGAGGATTTAAATTTTTGCAAATTGATTTAAATAAATCTGATGCATATAATTTTATTATCGAAAAAAATAAATATTTAATTATGCCTTTTATTTCTATTGATGGTTTAGGAAAAGTATTAGCCGAAAATATTGTTAAAGAAAGGGAAAATAAGTTATTTACTCAAAAAGATTTTCTAACGAGAATTAAAATTAACAAAACCCTTCTTAAAAAAATGAAAGATGAATTTAGAATAATAGAAAAATTGCCCGAAGAATAAAATAAATTTTTTATATAAAAAACATTAATATCCAAAAAATATCAAAAATATCTTTTTTTTAATTCAAAATATTTATTATAATAATAACAAGGTAATAAAAAATTTAATATCAATAATTTTGGTATTTTATGTATAATATATTTTTTAAAGTTTTTCACATATACGCATATACATAAAAATTTTATTAATTATTATTACTAGTGTTGTTAAAGAAAATTTATTATAAGAAAATTATTTATTTCTTTTTTATTTATTTTTCAAAATTATATAAAATAATTTTAATAGGAGAAAAAAGTGAAAGTAATAGTTATTGGGTGTACTCATTCCGGCACTGCCGCAGTTAAAACAATGATAAATAATAATGATGATATCAAAGTATCTGTTTATGAAAGAAATGATAATGTATCTTTTCTTTCTTGTGGAATAGCATTATATATTGGCGGAATTGTTAAAGATAAGAAAGGTTTGTTTTATTCCAATCCTGAAGAATTAATTCATATGGGAGCTGATGTAAAATTAAGACACGATGTTTTAAAAATTGATTTTGACAAAAAAGAGATTTTAGTGAAAAATTTAAAAAATAATGAAGAATTTATAGATAAATTTGATAAATTAGTTTTATCTACTGGTTCTTGGCCTGTTATTCCTAAAATAGAAGGAATAAATTCAAAAAATGTATTAATTTCCAAAAATTTAGAACATGCTAATAAAATTATTGAATATGCTAAAAATATTAATAAAATAACTATAGTAGGGGCTGGTTATATCGGAATAGAATTAGCTGAAGCTTTTATTCATCAAGGTAAAGAAGTTACTATGATAGATATTCAAGATAGAGTTATGTCTAAATATTTAGATGAAGAATTTACAAAAATAACTGAAGAAACTTTAAAAAAGAACAACGTTAAATTATTATTAGGTCATAAAGTTACTGATTTTATTGTTAAAAATAATTTAGTAACTCATGTTAAAACTGATAAAGGTTCTTTTGAAACTGAAATGGTTATTATGTGTGTAAGTTTTTTACCTAATACAAAATTAGTAGGAGAATTTTTAAAAAAATCACCTAATGGAGCTATAGAAGTTAATGAATTTTTACAAACTTCACAAAAAGATGTTTTTGCTTGTGGAGATTGCACTAATATTTATTTCAATCCTACTCAAAAATCTTCTTACATTCCTTTAGCTACTAGCGCTATTAGAATGGGAACTATTATTGGTTTAAATATTAAAAATAATGTACAAAAATATTCTGGTACACAAGGAACAAGTTGTGTTAAAATTTTTGAATTAAATATTTCTTCTACAGGTATGACTGAGAATTTTGCTAAGTTTTTAGGTATTAATTGCGATTCTGTTCTTATTAAAGACGCTAATAGACCTGAATTTATGAACAATTTTGATTCTGTTTTATTAAAAATTGTTTTCAATAAAGAAACAAATAAAATTTTAGGTGGACAAATTTTATCTACTGCTGATTTAACTGAAAAAATGAATACTTTAAGTGTTTGCATTCAAAAGAATATGTCTATGAATGAATTAGCTTTTGTGGATTTCTTTTTTAACCCTTATTACAATAAACCATGGAGTTTGTTAAATTTGGCTGGTTTAAAAGCTTTAGATTCAAAAAAATAAATAACATAAACAAAAATTTTAATTCTTTTTAAATTTTAGATTAAATAAATAAATAAAAAATTATAATTATAACTATGTTTCTATTTTTATTGATATATAAAATATATAATAAATATAAAACATAGTTTTATTTATATTAATGTCTATTTTTTTAAAAACTTTAATTATAAAAATCTAATTTATATAATTTTTAAACATTATATTGTGAAATATGGAAATAATTGATTAATTTTCATAAATTTTATACTTTATATTTTAAAAATTATAAAAATTGATTCATTAAAATAAATAAAAATTTTAATATTTAATAAAAAAATTATAATTTTTTTAAATTATAAAAAATAATTTTTTAACATAAGAAAGGTTTTTAAAAAGTAATAATTATGTTTAATTTAATAAAAAAATTATTTCATTGGATAAAAGGTTTATTTAATCCTTCTAATAGATTCTTGAAAAGAAATAACAAAATTGTTGATAAAATAGATAAATTACAAGTTTATACTAGTAAGCTAAGAGATGAAGATTTTCCTAAAGAAACAGAGAGATTAAAGAAACTTTTTAAAAAAGGTTTTTCTTTAGATCAACTTTTAATAGAAGCTTTTGCATTAGCTAGAGAAGCTGCTAAGAGAATAACTGGATTAAATTGTTATCGTGTTCAAATACTAGGGTCTATTGTTTTGCATCAAGGAAAAATAGCTGAAATGAAAACTGGAGAAGGTAAAACTTTGACTTCTGTGTTACCTGCTTATTTGAATGCTTTAAGCGGGGAAAGTGTTCATATTGTCACTGTTAATGAATATTTAGCTGATAGAGAAGCTAATGGATTGATAGGTAAAGTTTTTAAATTTTTAGGATTATCTGTAGGATTAAATATTAAATCAAAAAATATTGAAGCAAAAAAACAAGCTTATGAATGTGATATTTTGTATTCTACTAATAGTGAATTAGGATTTGATTATTTAAGAGATAATATGGAAATGAAATTTTCTAATATTTTAATGAAAAGAAAATATAACTATGCAATTTTAGATGAAGTTGATTCAATTTTGATTGACGAAGGAAGAACTCCTTTAATTATTTCTAATCAAACAAAACAAAATATTCATTTTTATAGGGATTCAGATCGTTTTGTTAAAAAACTGAAAGAGGATCATTATCTTATTGATTTAGAATCTAAAACTATAGAATTAACGGAATCAGGAATTAAAAAAGCGGAAATTTTTTTTCAAACAAAAGATCTTTATAATTCGAAAAATTATATTTTATTACATTGTATTAAAAACGCTTTAAAAGCTTATTTTATTTTAGAAAAAAATAAAGATTATTTAGTAGAAAAAGATAAAGTTTTAATTATCGATCATTTTACAGGAAGAATTTTGCATGGACGTCAATTTAGTGAAGGATTACATCAAGCTTTAGAAGTTAAAGAAGGATGCACCGTTAAAGAAGAAACAGATATTTCGGCAACTATTACTTATCAGAATTTTTTCCGTATTTATAAAAAACTTTCAGGAATGACAGGAACTGCTAAAACAGAAGAAAGAGAATTTATAAATATTTATAATATGCCAGTTGTAGAAATTCCTACTAATAAACCTATGATTAGAGAAGATGCTCCTGATTTTGTTTTTTTAAATTTAAAAGATAAATGGGAAGGTTTATTGAACGAAATAGAATATAGATTTAAAAAACAACAACCTATTTTAATTGGAACTGTAACTGTAGAAGTTTCTGAACAAATTTCAAAAAAATTAAAAAAAATAAAAATACCACACGAAGTATTAAATGCTAAAAATCATTTTAAAGAAGCTGAAATTATCGCTAAAGCAGGAAATAAAGGTTCTGTTACTATAGCTACTAATATGGCTGGACGTGGTACTGATATTCGTCTAGGTGAAGGAGTTAAGGAATTAGGAGGTTTAGCTGTTTTAGGAACAGAAAGACATGAATCCAGAAGGATTGACAATCAGTTAAGAGGACGTTCAGGAAGACAAGGAGATAAAGGATATTCTCGTTTTTTTGTTTCAGGAGAAGATGAATTAGTTGTACGTTTTAGTGGTAGTAAAATTAAAAAATTAATTTCTTTATTGCAACAAAGTAAACAACAAAAAGAACGTATTTCTTCTAATTTTTTAACTAATTTTTTTACTAATTTGCAAAAAAAAATTGAATCTAGCAATTATAATAGTAGAAAATTTCTTTTACAATTTGATTCTGTTTTAGGACTTCAAAGGGATATTATTTATAAACAAAGAAGAGAAGTATTAACATCTGATAATGTTAATATCGAAAAAATAGCTTTAAGTTTGATAAAAAAAACTTTAGATCAAAAAATTGATTTATTTTTCTATAAAAAATTTAACAAAAATAAAAAAGAAGAAAATTTAGTTAATTTTATTCATTTTTTAGAAATTTCATTATTTCCTAAGAATACTTTAAATTTAGAACTTCTTAAAAATATATATATGGAAAATAAAAACTTTTCTAAAATAGAAATCAAAAAAACTCTTTTCCTAACAGTTGAAGAACTTTTAAATAAAATAAAAATTAAACTTAATAATATTAATGAGAAAAAATATTTTATTTTCTTAAAAGAAATTATATTAAACAATATTGATATGCATTTTAAAAAACATATTTCATTAATGCTTTCTTTAAGAAAAAGTATTAATTTTGTTGGTTACGGACAACAAAATATTTTGATGGTTTATCAAACAGAAGGACAAAAATTTTTTAATGAAATGATACAAAATATCTCTTTTGATATTAGTTGTATGATTTTAAAATCATCTGTATTAGAAAATATTATTTCTAAATGATAATAGAAATTTTATTAGGATTTGAAAGGAATTTTATTAAAATTTATGGAAATGTATGAAGTTAATAAAATTTTAGAGAGTCTTAAAAATATTTTAACTGCTTTAGAAGAAAAAATAAATTTAAAAGAAAAACAAAAAGAAATACAAAATTTAAATTTAATGATGGAAAATTCTTCTTTTTGGAAAAAAAATAATAATGATGTTATAAATTTTACTCAAAAACTTCATAGAATTAAAGAACAAATTAGTATTTTTAATAATTTTAAAAAAAGTTTTAACGATTTAAATGTTCTATTTCAAATAACTGAAGAAAATACAAAAGATTTTTTATTATTGATTAAAGAACTAGAATTGATTCAAAAAAAAATAAAAAAATTCGAAATTGATGTTTTATTGAATCAACCTTATGATGAAAATAACGCTATTTTGTTATTACATTCTGGAGCAGGAGGAACTGAATCCCAGGATTGGTGCGAAATGTTATTTAATATGTATCAGAAATATGCTCAAAAAAAAAAATTTAAAATTAAAATATTACATTTACAAGAAGGAGAAGAAGCTGGCTTAAAATCTGTTAGTTTTTCCATAAAAGGACTTCATGCTTATGGTTATTTAAAATCTGAAAAAGGGGTACATAGATTAGTAAGAATTTCTCCTTTTGATTCAAATTCTAGGAGGCATACTTCTTTCGCTTCTTGTGAAGTTCTTCCAGAAATTAATGAAGATATTCAAATAGAAGTAAAAGATGAAGATATAAGAGTTGATGTTTTTAGGAGTAGCGGTGCCGGAGGACAACATGTAAATACTACTGATTCTGCAGTGAGAATAACTCATTTTCCTAGTAATATAGTAGTGAATTGTCAAAACGAAAGAAGTCAAATAAAAAACAAAGAAAAATCTTTGCAAATTTTAAAAATAAAATTGTTACAATTAGCAATTGAACAACAAAAAGAAAAAACACAAAGTTTTAAAAAGAATCAAAAAGATATTAGTTGGGGAAACCAGATAAGAAGTTACATTTTTCATCCTTATCAAATGGTGAAAGATCATCGTACTAATTGCGAATCTGGTCAAATTAATTTAATTATGGATGGAGAAATAGAAGATTTTATTCATGCTTTTTTAAGGAAAAAGTAATTATTAATTCAAAAATTTATCTAAAAATTTCTCTAAAATACTAATAAATGTAAAAGGTTTTTCAATGATACAAAATAAACAATTAAAAAACAGTAATTTATATAAATGGTCATATTTAATTTTTAATGATTTGATTTTAATTATGGTTATTTATTTTTTAACTTTTGGGACTAGATTGAATACTGGAGGTATTGATGGTTTATCAATATTAACAGTTCAATTTTTGGAATTTTTCTTTTTTAAACATAAAATGTCAGATATTATAATTACTAATTTTATGATTTTTTATAATATTTTAGCTTTATTAGTTGGTTATAAAGTATTCGGAAAAGATTTTTTTTATAAAACTGTTGTTTTAGTTATTATATTAAATTTCGGAGTTTTATTTTTAGCTCGTTTTTTTGGAGATGAAAATCAAAGTTTTTTATTACAAATTATTTGTCGAGATAATATATATTTAAAATTAACATTAGCTTCTGTTGTAGGTGGATTTTTTATTGGTTTAGCTTTAAGTAATATTCGTCGGTTAGGATATACTACTGGAGGAATAGATATTTTTCAGAAAATATTAAAAGATATTTGTGGCATTAATTTTATGATAGTAGTATTTTTGACTGATGGTATAATTATATTTTGTTCTATATTTTTCGAGAGTATAAAAGATTTTAATTTATATTATTTTTTAACTCAATCTTCAATAAGATTATTTTTTTCTTTTTTATCTATTTTAATTATTGGTTTTATTATGGAAAAAACAAGCCCTTTAAAAAATAGTTGATGAAAAAAAATAAGAATTTTATTTTTTTTTTTTTTTAAAAAAATTTTTACCTTAGGATTAAATTATTTTTATTATAAGCCAGAAAGGAAAAAAAAATAATGTATAAAAAAGGTTTTTTAAAAATAGAATTATCAAATCCTGATTTAAATGTGGGTAATCCATATAAAAATGCTCAAACTATTATTAAAGTTTTAAATAAAAGTAAGTCTAGTTTTGTTTTATTTTCTGAATTATGTTTAAGTGGGTATTCATCAGGAGATTTATTTTTTGATACTGCTTTTTTAGAAGAAAATTTAAAAGCTTTAAATTTTATAATTAATAATAATAATTTTAAAGGAGTTTATTTTATTGGGATGCCGTTCTTTTTTTCTGAAGGATTAATATTAAATATAGCAGTAGTTGTTCAAAATAAAAAGATTTTGGGAATTGTTCCAAAACAAACAATACCTAATTATAAAGAATTTAATGAAAAAAGATGGTTTAGTTCTGGAAAAATAATAAAAAGTAGAATTATTGATTTTCTTGGTCAAAAAGTTCCTATTGGTGATATTTTATTTATTAATAAAAAATTTGATATTATTTTTGGTGTAGAAATATGTCAAGATTTATGGAATATTGAATCCCCTAGTGATTTATTAGTTTTAAACGGAGCTCATCTTATTTTCAATTTATCAGCTTCTACTGAACATATTGGTAAAGTAAATTTTCGTAAAATGGCTGTTTTAAATCATTCTAGAAAACAAATAGGCGGATATTTTTATACTAGTAGTGGTATTACAGAATCTGTTACAAATACTATTTTTTCTAGTCATAAAATAGCTGCTGTTTTAGGTAATGTAATTGGTGAAAAAAATTTATTTGATGAAGACAAAAATTTAATTGTAGATGTTTTTGTCGATGTTATTAAATTTCAGCGTAGAGTAGATACTACTTTTGCTGATCAAAAAATAGGTAAAGAATTTCCTTTTTTAAAATCTTATTTTCAATTAGAAGAAACTGAAAATTATCACTTTGAAAAGCCTTTCTCACCTAAACCTTTTGTTGAAGTTCCAGAATTAAAAGAAAATTTAAAATTATCACACATTATTCAGGTTAAATCTTTAAAAACTAAAATATTGAATATTAAAAACGCTAAAATTATTTTAAAACTAAGAGACAGAATAAATGAATTTTTAACTCTTATGGTTGCTATTCAAAGTTTAAAAATGAATAAAATTTCTTTAGATAATGTAATTGTTATAATAGAGAAAAAATATTTTAAAGAAGAAGAATTATTTTTCTTAATTAATGAATTTTTGACAGAATTAGGAATTAATTCAATTATGGATAAAAAATTATTTTTAAGTAAAAAAATAAAAGACAAAAAAATAATTTTAGAAAGTGATAATTTATCTGAAATAGCTTTAGGAAAAGTTTCTTCGAAATATTGTGATTATGACTATATATATAATGTTAATTTAGGGATACCTAACACTTTAATGGCAGAATTAATTATTTTTTATTTTGAAGAAAAAATTATATCTATAAATCCAAAATTAAAAGAATTTTATTTAAAAAAAATAAATGAATTTTTATCTTTAAAAATTTTAATAGAAGATTTTATTTTATTTCATCGTTTGAATAACAATTTTAATACAGAAAAAATAGCATATTTAATTAGTAAAACTTTTATGTTAACTTTTGAAAAAAGTTTAGAATTGACTAGAAAATATATTAAAAAATTTTATAATTCTCATCATAAGAGGCAACAAATGGCTCCTGGTCCTAAAATTATAGAAAATAGTGTTTCTTTTAGAACGGAATTACAATTGCCCATTTTTTTAGATTTTATGAATTAAATTAATATATAAAAAATTAATAAAAAATATTTAAAAATTATTTTAAAGAGGGAAAATGAAAAAAAAAGTAATTATTGGAATGTCTGGAGGCGTAGATAGTAGTGTATCTGCTTTTTTATTAAAAAAACAAGGTTACGAAGTAGAAGGAATTTTTATGCGTAATTGGGATAGTAGTTTGAATTATGATATCCAAGGGAACCCCTTTATTAATGAAAATATTTGTCCCCAAGAGCAAGACTTTAAAGATGCTTTGGCTGTAGCTCAACAATTGAAAATTAAACTTCACAAAGTTAATTTTACAGAAGAATATTGGAAAGAAGTTTTTTCTAATTTTTTATCACTTTTAAAAAAAAATTTAACTCCTAATCCAGATGTTTTATGTAATAATAAGATTAAATTTTCAACTTTTATAGATTATGCCTCTAAATTTAACCCTGATTATATAGCTATGGGTCATTATGCTAATATTACCTATATAAATAAAAAACCAGTTTTAACCAAAGCTTTTGATAAAAATAAAGATCAAACTTATTTTTTATCTCAATTAAAACAAAAACAATTAGAAAATATTATTTTTCCCTTAGGGCATATTACAAAAGAATCTGTAAGAAAAATTGCTTCAGAGTTAAAACTCATTAATGCTAATAAAAAAGATTCTACAGGTATTTGCTTTATCGGGGAAAGAAAATTTTTTTCTTTTTTAAAGAATTATTTAAATTTCCAAAAAGGTCCTATTAAAGATGTCAATAATGTTTTTTTAAAAGAACATGAAGGAGTAATAAAATACACTATTGGCCAAAGAAAAGGATTAAATTTGAAAGTTACTAAAGAAAATTCTTCTCCTTGGTTTGTAGTAGGAAAAGATTTGAAAACCAATACTCTTTATGTTGATCAAAATATTGATAGTCCTTATTTATATAGTGATTCTGCTATAGTTGTGGATATTGTATGGAGAAGTTATGATATTTATCAAAATAATGGTAAAATGAAAATGAAAGCAAAATTTCGTTATCGTCAACCAGATCAAGACATAGAAATGATTTGGTTAAACGAAAAAACTGTTAAAATTTATTATCCTCAAAAAATAAAATCAGTTACTCCTGGGCAAATTTGCGCTTTTTATAAAGATGAATTTTGTTTAGGTGCTGGTATGATTAAAGAAGTTTTTTTAAAAAATAAAAAACTTTTATATGTTTAATTTTTTATAGTTTTGACGTTAATATTGTGGGTTTAAATTAAAAATAAATAGAAAAAAAATAATAAAGAAAATTATATAATTTTAAATTGGAGTTAAAAAAATTGTTATTTAATTTAATAAAAAGAAACAATAATAAAATCGAAAATGAAGAATTTTTGTATAATAATTTAGTCAAAACTATTTGCAATTATATCAAAGATAAGAATATTTTAGAAAAAATTAATCAATGTTTCTTTTTGGCTAAAAAGAAACATGAAAATCAAAAAAGAGTAACAGGAGAAAATTTTATTATTCATCCTATTTCTGTCGCTCAAACTTTAGCTGATTTAAAAAGTGAGCCAAATACTTTAATGGCGAGTTTATTGCATGATGTATTAGAAGATACAGATTTAACTTATAAAGAATTAAAAGAAATAGTGGGACAGGATGTAGCTGATATAGTCCTGAATACTACTAAATTATCTAAATTAGTTTTTAACCAAAAACAAAGAGAAATAGAAAATCAACAAAACATGTTTTTGGCTATGGCTAAAGATATTAGAGTTATACTGCTAAAAATAGCAGATAGATTGCATAATATGAAAACTTTACAGCACTTAAGACCAGATAAACAAATACGTATTTCACAAGAAACTTTAAGTATATATGTCCCTCTAACTCATAGATTGGGTTTATTTTCTATAAAATATCAATTAGAAGATTTAGCTTTTAGATACATTAATCCTGAAAAATATTATTATATTTCCAATTTAATTAACATGAAAAAAAACGAAAGAGAAAATTCTATAAATAATATTATTCGAAATATAAAAAAATTATTTTATAAATCTAATATTAAGAATTTTTCCATCACAGGAAGAAGTAAAAATATATATAGTATTTTTAAAAAAATGAAACAAAGAAAATTAGATTTTACAGAAATTTTCGATCTATTGGCTGTTAGAATTATTGTGGATAAAGTAGAATTGTGCTATTATTGTTTAGGCATTATTCATACTCATTATTCTCCCATACCTTTAAGATTTAAAGATTATATAGCTATTCCTAAATCTAATTTATATCAATCCTTACATAATACTGTTTTATCTAAAGATGGTTTATTATTTGAAATTCAAATAAGAACCAAAGAAATGGATAAAATTGCCGAATACGGCATTGCTGCTCACTGGGGTTATAAAGAAAATAAAGTTTATTCTAAAGAAACCAAACAATTAGAAATAGTTAATAAATTAAGATGGTATAAAGAATTAATTAAAATTACTGAAGAATCTGAAAATTATTTCAATAAAGATTCAAAAAATTTTGTAGATGCGATTAAGAATGATATTTTAGGGCAAAATGTTTATGTTTTTACACCTAAACAAGAAGTGTTTGAATTTCCTTCAGGTTCAACTTTAATTGATTTTGCTTTTAGAATACATTCAGATTTAGGATATAAAATTACTAATGGTTTTGTAAATGGAAAAATTGTACCCATAAATTATCAATTAAAAAATGGTGATGTAATTTCTATTAAAACTAATTCAAATATTTTAAGAGTTAAACAAGAATGGTTTAATATAGTAAAAACTAGTTATGCGAAAAAATTAATTAAAAGATTTTTAAATAAACAAAAACAAGAAAAAATGTCTTTATCCCAAATAGGAAAAGAAATTTTACACAAAAAACTTATTTTTTATAAAATAGAAGATTTTAAATTAGACAATAATTTTATTAATATCAATTTTAATAAAACAGAAATCAAAAATATAAATGATTTTTATGAAGCTATAGCTAATAAAAAAATTAACATTAATAATGTTATTGATAAAATAAAAAATTTAAAAAAAATAAAAAATCATAATTTTTTATTACCTGATAAAATCAAAAACTTTAAAAACAAAAATATTAAAAACCAAATAGATATTTTCATAGAAGATAGACCAAATTATAGAACTAAATTAGAAATAGCTAATTGTTGTTCTCCTGTGAGAGGAGAAGAAATTATAGGTTTTATTACCAAAGAAAAAGGCGTCAAAATTCATAAAAAAGAATGTCCAAATTTAAAAAATTTTGATAATGAAAAATTAATTAATTCTTTTTGGAATCAAAATTCTAATTCAAAATATAGTGCTTGGATTTGTATTATTGCGAAATATGATACTTCTTTAGTTAATGAAATTATTAAAAAATTAAATTTTTTAAAAATTGATATTTTAAAAATTAAATTTTTTAAAAATTACGAAAATTCAGAAATTATTATTCGTTTACGAGTTTCACTTTCTAATATAATAGAAATGAAGAAAATATTTTTTTCTTTATCAAAAATGAAAAATATTTATCAAATATATAGAGGAATAAATTAATCGATAATTACATGAAAAAAATACAAAAAATAAATAAAATAAAAGGTACTAAAGATTTAATATTCGAGGAATTAGAAAAATGGAAATTTGTTGAAAATAAAGCAAAAGAACTTTTCAGTAAATATAATTTTCATGAAATAAGAACCCCTATTTTGGAATATAATGAAGTTTTTTATCGTTCTAATCAATTTTCCGATATGGTTATGAAAGAAACTTTTAAATTTAAAGATAAAAAGGATAGAATATTAGTTTTAAGACCAGAAGGTACTGCTTCTATAGTACGTAGTTATATTGAAAACAAATTAAATTATTTAGAAAAGACTTATAAATTTTTTTATATAGGACCTTTTTTTAGATATGAAAGACCTCAAAAAGGTCGTTATCGACAATTTCATCAAATAGGAGCTGAAACTCTTAATTTGAAAAATTTTTTATCTGAAATAGAAATTATTTTATTAATTCAAGATTTTTTACGAATTTTTAATCTTGAAAATGCTTTAATCAAAATTAATACTTTAGGGGATAAAAATACTCGTGATAATTTTTTAAATGTTTTTTACCCATATATTGAAAAAAATAAACAATATTTATGCAATTTATGTCTAAATAGGATGGAAAAAAATATTTTAAGAATTTTCGATTGCAAAAAATGTCGTGAAAAGGAATTTTTTCAAAAAACACCTGTTATTTTAGATTTTTTATCAGAAGATTCTTTTTTAAAATTTGAAAAAACAACAAATATTTTAAAAAATAAAAAAATTAATTTTCAAATTGATCCTAAATTAGTTCGTGGATTAGATTATTATAATGATTTAGTTTTCGAAATTATTATTCCTTCTTATGGCAAAGAAATTGTTTTAGGCGGAGGAGGATCATATAATGAATTAATTTCTTTATTTGGAGGAAAAAATTCTAATAGTATAGGATTTGCTTTCGGTTTAGAGCGTTTAGTTGAAATTTTAGATGAACAAAATTTTTTTAAACATTTAAATAAAAAAAATAATTTAGATGTTTTTTTGTTAGTTTTAGAAGAACAATTTTTATTAAAATCTTTTGATTTTCTATATAAACTAAGAAAAAATAAAATTATATCTGAGATGAATTATAATAATTTTCATTTTGAAAAAAATTTTAAAAAAATTTTAAAAGAAAAACCAAAATATATTATTTTTATAGGAAAAAAAGAAATTCAAAATAATAAGTTAACTATTAAAAAAATTAATACTGATTTTGTGTACACTTTAAATGAAAAAGAAACTATAGAATTTTTAATTAAGGAATTATCAAGTGAAAAATAAATATATCGTAAATAATGAAATAAATGAAATAACATTTCAAAAAATAGGACAAAAAGTTCATCTAAAAGGATGGATTTCCAGAAAAAGAAATTTAGGTAATAAAATTTTTTTAATTCTAAAAGATATTTCTGGTAATATTCAACTAGTTGTAGATAGTAAAAATGAACAATATAAATTAATTTCAGAAATAACAATCGAAAGTGTTGTAGAGATAGAAGGAACAGTAATCGAAAGAATTAATAAAAATTATAATTTAAAAAACGGAGATATAGAAATTTCTGTTGCCAAAATTAATATTTTTTCTTTAGCTGAACCGCTTCCTTTAAATGTTTTAGATAAAATAGAAGCTGCAGAAGAATATAGGTTAAAATACCGTTATTTAGATTTAAGAAGAGAAGAAAAACAACAATATTTAATTCAGAGACATAAAATAACCCAAAATATTAGAAAAACACTTTTAAAAAATAATTTTTTGGAATTAGAAACACCTATCTTATCTAAATTAGTCCCTGAAGGAGCTCGAGAATTTTTAGTACCTTCTAGAATTCATGAACATAAATTTTATGCTTTACCTCAATCTCCACAAATTTTTAAACAATTATATATGATTGCTGGTTTTGAAAGATATTTTCAAATTGCTCGTTGTTTTAGAGACGAAGATTTAAGATCAGATAGACAACCAGAATTTACTCAAGTTGATATTGAAACTTCTTTTTTTAATAGAGATAAAATTCTCTCATTAATAGAAGAAATTATATATGAACTTTTTAAAGAAATTTTGAAAATTAATTTAAAAATACCTTTTTTAAGATTAAAATATGAAGATTGTATGAATTTTTATGGTAGTGATAAGCCTGATTTAAGAATAGATTTATTAATTGAAGAATTTACTGATTTTTTTGAAAAAAAAATTTTAATTAATCAACAAACTCAAATCAAAGGAATTAAATTTAAAATTAATACAAATGAAGAAAACAAATTAAGCAATAAAAAAATAAATCATTATAAAGAATTGTTAAAAAAACAATATAATTTAGAATTAAACGTTTTAACTAAAAAAAATAATATTATCAAAGGAAAATTTAGTGAATTTATTAAAAAAGATTTTTTTTCTCAAGATAATGAAATTTGTTTTTTTACAATTTTATCCCTAGAAAATAAAGAATTTTATAATAATGCTTTAAAAGCTCTAGGTTTTTTAAGAAATAAATTAGGAAAAGATTTAAATTTTATAAATACTGATAAAGAATCTTTAATTTGGGTAGTTGATTTTCCTTTATTTGAATTTAACGAAAAAGACAAAATATACTATTCTATGCATCACCCTTTTACATCTCCTTTAGAAATTGATTCATTATGGCACGAAAAACCAGAAGATATAAAAGCAAATTCTTATGATTTAGTTTGGAATGGATATGAAATAGGAGGCGGTTCTTTAAGAAATTATAGATCAGATGTTCAAGAATTAATTTTTAAAATATTAGGTTTTTCTGAAAAAAACATAGAAAAACGTTTTGGTTTTTTTATTAAATCTCTTAAATATGGAACTCCTCCGCATGGCGGTTTTGCTTTAGGATTAGATCGTTTAGTAATGCTTTTAACAAAAACTAACAATATTAAAGATGTAATTGCTTTTCCAAAAACTCAAAGCGGACAAGATTTAATGTTAGAAACTCCTAGTTTTATAGAAGAAGAAAATTTATCAGATTTAAAAATTAAATTACTAAAAAAATAAAAAAGGAATATTGTGTTTAAAAAAAAATTATCTGTTGATTTGAATAAAAATAATTTTTATATTATTTCTGTAAGTGGTGGAATTGATTCTATGACTTTATTGCAATTTTTATATAAAGAAAAATATAAATTAGTTGTAGTTCATTTTAATCATTTATTAAGGAAAGAATCTTTTAAAGATAAATTAATAATTCAAAAATATTGTAATGACAATAATATCCCTTTTTATTATTTTGAGTTAAAACTTTCCTCCCAAAATATTCAAAATGAATCCAGAATATTGAGAAAAAAAAAATTAAAAGAAATTGCTTTTTTATACAAAACTAATTATATATTAACAGCTCATCAATTAGATGATTTGTCGGAAACTATTTTTTTTAAACTTTCTCGCGGAAGTTCTTTATTAGGATATGCCGGAATGCAAGTAATTTCTAAAGATGATGATTTCTTTTTTTTAAAACCATTTTTGTATATTTCGAAACAAAAAATTATCGATTATGCTTTGAAAAATAAAGTTTCTTTTATAGAAGATGAAACTAATAATTCAAATAAATATACTAGAAATAAAATAAGAAATCAAATAATTCCTTTTTTTAAGTCTATTAATAATAATTTTTTAAAAAATATTAAACATTTTCATATGCAAATGTCTGAAACTTATGATTTTATAAGAAAAAAAACCAATATTTTTTTAAAAAAAAATAAAAAAAAGAATGGTTTTTGTTTGAAATCTTTTTTAGAGCTACATGATATTGTGCAACAAGATATTATTTTATTTTTGTTTGAAAAACATAAAATTAATAAAAATTTTTTTTTAATAAAAAATATTATTAAAGGAATAAAAAATTTTTATAAGCCCAATATTAAATGGGAATTAAACAAAAAATGGGATTTTATAAAAACTTATGAATATTTTGATTTAACGAAAAAAGAATTAAAAAATAAATTTTTTCATCAAAATAATAAAAAAATTTTATTATATTCTTGTACAAATAGAAAATTATTATTTTTTTGTGATAAAATAATAAAAGTAAATTTTAATTTAAATAATATTTCAACACCATTTATTTTAAGAAAAAGAATTCCAGGAGATATTTTGCAATTTCCTTTCGGTACAAAAAAACTAAGGAAATTTTTAATTGAAAAAAAAATTATTTCTTTCGAAAGAGAACAATTATTTTGCATAGTAGATAAAAATAATGTTATTATTTGGATTCCTGAACTTTATATTAATTCCACTTTAGGAAATAAAAATTTTATTTATTTAGGTTTAAAATTTTTATAAATGTTAATTAAATTACATTTGGATAATTATTTTGGTTTTTATTTATATAAAGATATAAAGTTAACAGGAGTTTTTTCAGTATGATAGATTTATCTGTTTTTTGGATTCAAATTAGAACTTTTACTGCTTTTTTTATCGGTTTATTTTGTGGTTTTTTATTATTTTCACTTATGTATTTGTTTTTTATTATTAAAAATTTTAATAAAACTTTTCATCAATTAAAAGTTAAAAACAATAAATTAACAAATGAACAAATGAATGAATTTATAATAAAAGCCCAACAAAAATTTAAAAAAGATATTAAAAAAGATAAAAATGATTATATATTTTCTTTATGGCGTAATATTCATGAATTAACTTATAAAATATCGTCTAGTTTTTTTCCTGATTCAGAATTTCCTTATTTAGAATTAACTATAGATGAAAGTTTAGTTTTAATCAAATATCTTCATCACCGTATTGAAGAATTATTTCAAAAAAGAATTATTTTTGTTTTTAAAAAAATGACTTTAAGAAGAATTTTTACTTTAAAAAAGCAATTAGTTGATAAAAAGTATATTGATAATTTTAAAAAAACAAATAAATGTATTAATTTAGTTTCTAATACTTTGAATTTGTTTAATCCTTTTCATTGGACAAAAAAAATATTTTTTAATACTTTTTACGAAACTATCATTTCTAAAATAGGGTGTTCTATTATTGTTATTACAGGAGAAGAGGTTTATAAAATTTATAGCAAAACATTATTCACTGCAGATCAAAATTTGAATAAAATTTTAGCTACTTTAGAAAAAGAAATTTTAAAAAAAAATAAAAAAAAAAAATAAAAAAAAAGATATAAATAAAATGATATAATTTTTTGTATGGATACGAAAAATAATATTATTAATTGGTTTCCAGGCCATATGAAAAAAACTTTTAAAGAAATAAAAAATAATTTAAAATTAGTAGATATGGTTCTGATTATTTTAGATGCTCGCATACCATTTTCGAGTATGAATTTTGAACTTTTGAAATCTTTAAACAATAAACCTGTCTTAATTTTATTAAATAAAAGTTCTTTAGCTGATTCTTCTAAAAATAAAATTTTTATTGATTTTTTTAAAAAAAAAAATCTTTTCACTTTAAATATTGATGCTAAAGAAAGAAATAATATTAATTTAATCATTCCTAAAATTAAACAAATAATAAAAAATTATACTTTTAAAAAAAAAAGAATTAACAATTTGTTGAGAATAATGATAACAGGTGTTCCTAACGTAGGAAAATCTACTTTAATAAATTGCTTAGTTAAAAAAAAATCTACTCAAACAGCTGATACTCCTGGAGTTACTAAAAAATTACAATGGATTAATTTGAAAGATAAAATAAAATTATTAGATACTCCTGGAGTATTATATTTTAAAAATTTAACTATAGAAAATGGTTGTTCTTTATCTATTTGTGGTTGCATTAAAGATAAAATGATTCCAAAAGAATTTGTCTTAAATTATTTTTTTTCTTATTTAAAAAAATATTATTATGAAAATTTAAAAAATTGTTTTAATTTATCTGATGAAGAATTAAAACAAGAAGACTTATTAACATTAATTATCAACAAAAACTATAATTATCAAAATAATATATCTAATAAAAATCAAATATTTACTATGATTATAAAAAAAATAAAAAGCGGAAAAATAAAAAAAGTTAATTTTGACTTAAATCTTTATAAAAAAATGATAAAATAATACTAGTTTTTTTAACTAAAAAATTATTTTATTTTTTTTTAATATTAAAAAAAAGGTATGGTTTTTATGAAAAACAAAGTTATTATTTTAGAATCTCCTGCTAAAGCAAAAACTATTAGCAGTTACTTTGATGACAAAATTTTAGTTTTATGCTCAAAAGGCCATATTAGAAATTTATCTTTAAAAGGCAGAGATCGTTTAGGTATTTATATTAATGATGGTTTTAAACCAGATTATCAAATTATTCCTGAAAGAGAAAATTTAGTAAAAGAATTAATTAAAAAAACAAAGGGAAAACAAGTTTTTTTAGCAACTGATCCAGACAGAGAAGGAGAAGCTATAGCTTGGCATTTGTCTGAAATATTAAAATTAAAAAAAAATCAAAAAAATAGAATTTTTTTTAATGAAATAACTAAAAAAGTAGTTTTAGAAGCTTTTGAAAATCCTTGTTTAATTAAAAATTTATTAGTAGAATCTCAAGAAACAAGAAGAATGCTTGATAGAATTATTGGTTTTAAATTATCACGTTTAGTTAGGAAAATTAAGGCTCAATCAGCAGGAAGAGTTCAATCTGTTGTTTTAAAATTAATAATAGAAAGAGAAGAAAAAAGAAAAAAATTTATTCCTGAGGAATATTTTTTAATTAAAATTATTTTTTCAGATTTTCAAGCCAATCTAATAATAAAACCTAAAGAACATAAAATTAAAAAAGAAGAAGCAGAGATTATTAATGAAAAAATCAAAAATAAAAGTTTTTTGTTAAAAAAAATTAATAATAAAAAAGTATTTAACAAACCACCTAAACCTTTTATAACTTCTCTTTTACAACAAGATGCTTTTAAAATTCTCAATATGAATTCTAAAAAAACTATGATGATTGCTCAAAAACTTTATGAAGGTGTTATAATTGATGGAAAATTAACAGGTTTAATTACTTATATGAGAACAGATTCTTATAGAATTTCGAAAACTTTCATAAAAGACATTAATATTTTTATTCAGGAAAAATATGGTAAAAATTATTTAGGTTCTTATAAAGAATATAAAAATAAAAATAATCAAGATGCTCATGAAGCGATTAGGCCTACTGATATAAATAAAGATCCAGAATCTCTTAAAAAATATTTAAATAAAGATGAACTGGCTTTATATAATATAATTTACCAAAGAACTTTAGCTAGTTTTATGTCTGATTCTATTATTGATAGAACAGAATTTATTTTTCAAAATGGTAAATATCTTTTTTCTGCTGAAGGACATAAATTATTATTTGAAGGTTTTTACAAAGGATTAGGATATTCTTTTCAGGATAATATTTTGCCTCCTCTAAAGGTGAATGAGAATTATTTAGCTAAAGAAATTCAATCAATTAAAAAAACAACTAATCCGCCTTCTAGATTTAATGAAGCTTCTTTAATTAAAAAATTAGAAAAATTAAAAATTGGCCGACCTTCTACATATGTTAATATCATTGAAATTTTAAAAAAAAGATTTTATGTAATTTTAGTAGAGAAAAAATTTGTACCTACTAAAATAGGTTTTTTAACGTATCAGTTATTAGAAAAATTTTTTTCTTCTATCATTAATGTTGAATATACAGCTCAAATAGAAGAAAAATTAGATTTTATAGCTAATGGTAAACTTAATAAAATAGATTTTTTAAAAAATTTTTATAATGATTTCAAAGAACTTTATAATACAGCAGCTAAACAAATAGAACCTGTTAAGTCTGTTTTAACTGATAAAAAATGTGATTTATGTGGATCTTTCTTAGTTAAAAGAAGAGGAAAATATTCTGTTTTTTTAGGCTGCAGTTCTTTTCCTAAATGTAGAAAAGTTCTTCCTTGTAAAGACGAAGAAGATTTAATTTAATTATTATAAAAAAATAAAAGATTATGGATATTAGTATATTATGTTTAACTTTTTTAAAAAAATATTTAATAAAAATAAAAATGAAAAACAAATAGATTCTTTAGGAATAAGAAATCTAGAATATAACTTTTCTCAGTGGATACAAAAAATTAAAAAAACAAAATTTTTAGAATTATCTTTATTAGATGAATTAAAAATTTTATTAATAAAATCTGATATCGGAATTCAAACTTCTTCATTATTAATAAAAAGAATTAAAGATTCTGTAGAAAAGAACAAAATTAAACAAACTGAAGAATTTTTAAACTTAATCAAACAACAAATATTATTTTTATATGAAGAAAATAAAACTGAAAATTTAAACAAAAAATATCCTTGTAAAGATAATTCTAAAAAAAAAATATTTTTATTAGTTGGAGTTAATGGATCAGGAAAAACAACTACTATTGGTAAATTATCTATGAAATTTAAAAAAGAAGGAAAAAAAGTTTTATTAGTTGCTGGAGATACTTTTAGAACTGGGGCAATTGAACAATTAAAATTATGGGGAGAAAAAACCAATTGTGAAGTTTTTTATAAAAAAAAGGTAAATTCTTTTGTGAGTCCTTCTAATGTTATTTTTGAAGCTTTATCTTATGCTAAAAATAAAAATTTTGATATTATTTTATGCGATACTGCGGGTAGATTAGAAAATAAAAATAATTTAATGAAAGAATTGGAAAAAATAAAAAAAATAATACAAAACCAAAACCCTAATGATGAATTTAAAAAATTTTTAATTTTAGATTCTATGACTGGGCAAAACGGATTAAACCAAATAAAGCTATTTCATAATGCAATTTCGTTAAATGGTGTAATTTTAACTAAATTAGATGGCATTTCTAAAGGTGGTTTAATTTTAGCAATAAAACATATTTATAATATAGAAACTAAATACATAGGAATAGGAGAAAAAGCCGATGATTTAATTAAATTCGATATTCAAACTTATGTAAATAATTTATTTGAATAAAAATAAAATTTAAGTTTAATTTTCTTTTTTTTATTTTAAGAATAAAACAATTTTAAAGGATCTAAAAAATATGAATTTTTTAAATAATAGTTTTCAAAAAATTATTAATAAAATAAAAAACAAAAAATTTATTCAAGAAAAAGATATAGAGTTAATAATGAAAGAAATTCGTCTTTCTTTTATAGAAGCAGATGTTAATTATGAAGTTATAACTAGATTTAATGAATTAATTAAAAAAAAATCTTTGGGTAAAGAAATTTTAAAAGGTCTTAATGCGCAACAACAAATAATTAAAATTATTAGAGACACTTTAACTGAAATTTTAGGATTTGAAAATGTAGGTTTAAATTTAAGTAAAAAAATGGATACTATTTTATTAATAGGTCTACAAGGTAGCGGAAAAACAACAATATCTGGAAAATTATCTTTCTTTATTAAAAAAAAATTAAATAAAAAAGTTTTATTAATTGCCGCAGATACTTATAGATACGGAGCGATTGATCAATTAATAGCCATAGGAGAAAAAATTTCTGTAGAAGTTTTTTTTCAAAAAAATAATAAAGTTTTAGATATTATTAAAAATGGTTTAAAATATGCTTTATTAAATAATTTCGAAACAGTTATTATAGATACTGCTGGTAGATTAAGTATAGATAAAGAATTAATAAAAGAATTGCAAAAAATAAAATTAATTTCTGCACCTTCAGAAGTTTTAATAGTTTGCGATGCTCTTTTAGGGCAAGAATCAGCTATTGTTGCGAAAAGTTTTAATGAACAAATAGGAGCTACAGGTGTTATTTTAACAAAAATGGACGCAGATATTAAAGGTGGTTCTGCTTTATCAATTAAATCTGTTACTAATCTTCCTATTAAATTTATTTCTTCTTCTGAAAAACATGATGATGAATTTGAAATTTTTTATCCAGAAAGAATGGCTTCTAGAATTTTAGGAATGGGAGATATTTTAACTTTAATAGATAATATAGAAGAAAAAATTGATAAAGAAAAAGATCAAAAAATCTTTAACAGAATTTTACAAGAAGATTATAACTATTTTGACCTAATTAAGCAAATAAATTTAATTAAAAAATTAGGTTCTCTAAAAAAAATATTGAATTTTGTTCCTATGATTGGAAATCAAATAAAAAATTTTCCTTTCTTAGAAAATGATATTATTAAAAAAATGGAATCATTAATAAAAAGCATGACTATTGAAGAAAAAAGAAATCCTAAATTAATTGAATCTAATAACAGAAGAAGAATAAGAATTTCTAAAGGTTCTGGTAATAATTTAAAAGACGTGAATTCTTTAATTATTTTTATTAAAAAGCAAAAAGAAATATCCAAAAAAATGGGTAATTTGGCCAATAATAATTTATTAGATAATTTAACCAATGAACAAGATATAATTAAAAAATTTTTCGATAAAAATTAAAAATTTTAAGGTTTATTATAAAATGAAAAAATTAATTTTAATAGATGGTAATGCTTTAATATTTAGAGCTTATTATGCTACCTGTTATAAAAAAACTCATTCAATGCAAAATTCTCAAGGAAAAGATGTTAATGCTTTGATAGTTTTTATACAAATGTTTAAAAAAATTTTAGCAAAAAATCAAAAAAATAATCATATTTGTGTAGCATTTGATTTAAAAACAAAAACTAAAAGACATGAATTATGTGAAAAATATAAAAAAAACAGACCTGTTACACCTGATTCATTAATACAACAAATAAAAATGATTAAAGAATATTTATCTTTATCAGGAATTAAATATTATTCTAAAGAAAATTATGAAGCTGATGATATTATTGGCACGTTAGCGCAACAAGCAAGTAATAATAATATTTCTGTTGTGATTTTTTCTAGTGATAAAGATTTTTTACAATTAATCGACGAAAACATTCATGTTTGCTTAATTAAGCAAGGTTTATCTAAAACAATCTATTATGATATTGAACAATTATGGAATGAATATCAATTAAAACCAAATCAAATTATAGATTTTAAAAGTTTAGTAGGAGATAAATCAGACAATATAGAAGGTGTTCTATCTATAGGTCCTAAAACTGCTTCTAAATTGCTAAATAAATTCGATAATTTAGAAAATATTTTTAATAATTTAGAAAAAATAGAAATCAGAATAAGACAGAAATTATTAGAATTCAAAGAAAGAGTTTTTTTGAATCGTCTTTTAGTTTCCATTGATAAAAATGTACCTCTAGATTTTAATTATACTGAAACAAAAATAAAGAAATTTTGTGTTTTTTCATTAAATGATTTTTTAGAAAAAAATAAAATTCAAAAAAATAATTTTATTTTATAAAAAAAAGATAAGTATTGTATCTCAATACTTATCTTTTTTGTTTTTATGATAATTTTTTATCATATTTTTTATATTCCGAAAAATAAATTATTTTTTCCTTTTTTCTTCTAAAATTTGTTTTTCTTTTTCCAAAAATATTATTTTGATTTCTAATTTTTTATCGCGATAGAAATTAAGACGTTTGTCAATTTTTTGTTAAAAAAGTTATTATCTTAAGCCCCGCACACCACCACGCAAGCAAGTTTCCAAGCACATAGCGGTTACATCGTTAAATTATATATAAAGCGTGAATTTAATTTTTATTTGGATTTTTTTAATATTAAATTTTTTTAAAAAAAATGAAATTATTTTTTTATGCTTTTTCTAAAAACGTGTTTTCCCTTTCGCCTTGTAAAAGTCATTAACTTTTTCCTTGATAGATCATTATACTTTAATATTCCAATTAAAGTTTTGAATATACTACGACTACTATGGTTCTGCTTTTCCCTTATCTCAAATTTAATTATTTTTATTAATTTTATAAAGACTTAGGGAGATAGAAGTTACTATAAAACAACACCTTGTGCTTTTAGGAGAGATAACCTTTATTAGTATAGAAGGTGGTTTCTTGTTTTATGAAAACTATAAAAGTATGATAATTTAATTTATCGAAGTAAAAATAAATTAACGTAAACAAGAAAAAAATAAAAATTATTTAATATATTTATTTTGATTATTATTAATAACCTCTCTTTATTCTCTTAGAAGCCTTTCAGCTTTTATCCATGAACACTGTCATCTTGCAAAATCTGTTTGGTTAATAAAACCTCAATTTGCTTTTTTCTTCTGCTATAATTCATAATTTTTTCATTTTATGAACCGAAAAAATGATGTGCGACATTATCACGATCGCTACGATTGGTTAGTTCGTTATTGTTTTATGCATCTTTCTCGCCCTACTTCTTGAATTAGTCTATTCACTTCTAAAACTAAAGAATCCAATTCAGAATCTTTTGGAACAATGAATTGCCCTTTTAGCAATAATGTTCTTTTGATATTATCAATTTTAAATGCTTTATTTTTAGCTTCTAATTTTAATTGGTTATTTTTTGTTTTTAAATCGATTATTTTCATTTCTAAAGAATTTATTTTTTCATCAATTTCAAAACAAGAAAAATTTGAAATTTGAAATTTTTCAGAATCAAAAATTTTATTTTTTTCTTTTATTTTCGTATTAGAATTAGAATTAGATAAATTTACACAAGAAGATTGATTAGAACCTTTTGTTTTATAATTTTTTTCGTTTTTAATGTAAATGTTTTTATATATTTTATCACTTTGAATATCTAAGAATACTTTTAAAGCGTTATTATTATAATAATTTAAAAAAATTATAATAAATAAAATTAAAAATATTAAAGATATTAATTTCATTTTTTTTAATTTCAATTTCAATATTCTTCCTGCTTGTCTCTTTTTTTATTGATTGTAAATTCATTAAATTATAAAAAATTTTTTTAAATTTTTATATTATTTAATAATAAACAATTTTTATTATAATATATTTTTTATTTTTTTAAATAAAAAAAAAAATTATATTTAGTTATAATAATATTTTTTTATTATTAATAATATTAATTATTAATGTTTTAAAAAAAAATAATTCAAAAAATAACCTTTTTTTCGATGTTTTTAAAATTATTATTTTTTGCATTTAAATAAAAAAATTTAAATAAAATTATAAAAATAGCTTTTTTTAAAAAGTCCTTTTTTGGGTTATTTTATTTCCTTTATTACTTCCTATAATGTATATTATGTAAACCTAAAATAACAAAAAATTAAAAATTTTTTTTATTTTTACAAAAATATTTAAAATTTAAAAAAAAATTCTTGAAAAAGAGTGTTTTTTATTGATTTTTTTAAAAAAATGGCTTTTTTTATATTATTAAAAATAATAAATTATTAGTATAATTAAAGTTATTTTATAATTTGTATAAAATTTTAATATTATTTTTTTTCAAAAAAATACAATTGACTTTTAATAATAAAAATTTTATAATGAGTTAGTAAAAATTAAATTTATTATTGATTAGTTCGTTGAATATTTACTTTTTTGTTTCTTTATTTAGAATAAATATTATGAAAAAAATTTAAAATAAATAATAATTTAATACTATTAAAAGCATAAATTTTATTTATTTTAAATTTTTTTTTATTCATTTGTTGTTTATCCAATCAAAAAATTGAAATATAAATAAAATGAATCAACTATAAATATTAGTGATTAATGATTTTAAAAATTTCCAGTTTCCACTGTAAAAAATAAAAAAGGTTATTATGAAAATAAAAAATATAAATTTAAAACAAATTACTCTAGGGGCTTTGTTAATTTCTTTATGTTTAATTTTGTCTCAATTGAATTTTTTAATTCCTTTTAAAATAAAAATGCCCATAGTTTATTCTAATTTTTGGGTCTTTTGGCATTTCCCTTTATTTATTGTATGTTTTTTATTTAAATTCAGAAACGCTTTGTTAATCATTATTATTTATTTCGTTTTGGATACTTTTACTTATTCATTACCTCGATATATTATTTATAATGATTGGTTTCATTTAATGAATAATTTAAAAAAAAATTTTACAAAAGATAACTATAACTTAACTTTAAGTATATTATTTGGAAGTTTAATTCCTATATTGTCTTATGTTCTTTTATCTTTAAATTTTAATAATAATAAAGAACAAAAATATTTTTTTAATAAAAAAACAGTTTTATTTTTATTTTTTGTCATATTATTGCAAAGCATTTCTAGAACTTTAAATGGATATTTTGTTTTTTTTTATCGTATTAAAACTTTATTAGAAAACAATTATAATTTAAACAACAATTGGATGAATTTTTTTTTAAACATATTAAAAAATCATAATATTAAAAGTTTTTTTATACTTTGGATATTAAACATAATTCCAATAATAACTTCAAACTTAATTAATTTCATTTTATTGTCAACAATGGATAAAAAAATTAAAAAAATTCACAATCATTATCATTAGAAGAATTTTTATTTTTTTGATATATTCTAATATATTTTATATGTTATAATTAATACAAAAAATAATGTTTTTTAGATAAAAAAAATAAGGAATATAAAAATTATGAACAATGAATTTTTAACAATAATTCTTATTGTTATTTTTTATTTATTTGGCGCTATTCCTTTTGGTTTAATAATAGGTAAAATTTTTAAAAAAAAAGACTTACGTTGTTTAGGGTCAAAAAATATTGGTTCTTCAAACGCAGCCAGAATTTTGGGTTTTAAATATGGTGTGATTATATTTATTTTAGATTTTCTAAAAGGATTTTTAGCTATATTTTTGATTAAGAATAATTTTTTCAATACATTACATTTAGATAATTCAATTCAGGAAAAAAGAATTTTTTTCGGAATAGCAGCGATAATAGGTCATATTTTTTCTATTTTTAATAATTTTAGAGGAGGAAAAGCTATAGCTACTTCTGTAGGAGTTATTTCTGGTATTAATATTATCGTCGGTATATTAGGAATTTTAGCTTTTATTATTTTATTAATTTGTTTCGGATATGCTTCTTTAGCTTCTATAATAGCGACTTTATTGGTTAATATCGCTTTATTGATTTTTACTTTTTTCAATCCCAATTATATTCAAAAATTTGAAATATTTTTTATATGGTTAATAAGTATTATTATTTTTTTAAAACATTATAAAAACATAACTAAAATATTAAAAGGCAATGAAAATAAATTTATTTTTTTTAAAAAAATAAAATTAAAAAATAAAAAAAAGTAAATTTTATATATTTTGTAAAAAGATATTTATTTTTATAAAATTTTTATTCATTGAAAATTATTAAAAAGGATTTATTTATAAATTATAATTATGAACAAAAATATTGATCAATTGCAAGAAAAAATAGAAAAACTAGAAAATAAAATAACAAAAACAATAAAAGAAATTCAAGAAATAAAAAAAATAACTGAATTAGAAATATCTTATTTAGGAAAAAACGGTTATTTATCTTTTTTATTAAAAGAAATTAAAAATTTTAATCTACAAGAAGATAAAAAAACAGCGGGTAAAAAAATTAATTTTTTAAAAGAAAAAATTATTTTTTTATTAAAAGAAAAAAAAACAATTTTAGAAAAAAAACATTTAGAACAAATTTTAAAAAAAGATACAATAGACACAACTTTACCAGAATTTCCTTTTAAAAAAGGTTCCCTTCATCCTTTAAATAAAACAATTAAAAAGATAGAAAATTTTTTTTTAAAATTAGGTTATTCGGTTATCGAAGGAAAAGAAATAGTAACAGATTTATATAATTTCGAAATGCTTAATATAGAAAAAGATCATCCAGCAAGAGATATGCAAGATTCTTTTTATCTTGATATAGATTCAAAAACTCTTTTAAGAACGCACACTTCTTCAGTTCAAATCAAAGCTATGCTAAATAGTAATTCAAAACCTTTAAAAATTATTTCTTCAGGTAAAGTTTATAGAAGAGACAAAGATGATGAAACACATAGTCATCAATTTACCCAATTAGAAGGTTTTATGATTGATTACAATGTAAATTTAAAAGATTTAAAACAAATTATTATTAATTTAATAAAAGAAATTTTCGGAGAAAAACAAAAATTAAGATTTAGACCTTCTTATTTTCCTTTTACTAAACCTAGTTTAGAAGTAGATTTAATAATGGAAGATAAAGAAAATAAAAAATTTTTTTTAGAAATTATTGGTGCAGGATTAATTCATCCAAAAGTTCTTTCTAAAGGTGGTTATGATCCTAAAAAATTTAACGGTTTTGCTTTTGGAATAGGAATAGAAAGAATAACAATGTTAAAATACGGGATAAAAGATATTAGACATTTTTATAATAATGATTTTCGTTTTTTAAACCAATTTATAGAATAAAAATTAATATTAATAAAATCAATATAATATAATAAATTTATGATTTTTAAAAAAAGCTCAATTTTTTATTCCAAAATTATAAAAATTATTAAATTAATTTCACGCAAAGGTATATAAAAATGATAATTAACGAAAATATTTTAAAAAGATATATTTCATTTAAAGATTTGGATTTAAATATTTTAAAATCATTAATTAATAATCATATGATAGAAATAGAAAATGATTTTATTTTAAATAAAAATGATCAAAAATTATTAATAGGAGAAATTGTATCATTTGAAAAAATACCAAACTCAAAAAATTTAAATTTAGTGCAAGTGAATATCGGAAATTCTATTTTACCTATTATTTGCGGTGCTGATAATATTAAAATTAAAAAAAAAATAATAATAGCTTTAGAAGGGGCTTATTTAGGAAAAAATTATACCCAAGTTAATAAAAAAACAATTTTAGGAATAGAATCTCCAGGAGTAATTTGCTCAGCTAAAGAAATAAATTTGAATGATGAAATTTTATCTGATGATGAAAAAAAAGGTATTTTGCTTTTAGATGAAAAAGATTCCAAAGCTATTGTAGGTAATTGCGCTTTAGAATATTTAAGTATGAAAGGTTTTTTTTTAAAATTATCTTTAACTCCAGATAGAGGTGATTTATTATCATATTTAGGATTTGCTAAAGATTTAAAAGCAATATTAAAAGATAATATTCATAATAATGTTGTTTTATTAAAACAAAAATTAAATGATATTATTCCGACAAATCAAAAAAATCCTTTTCAAATTGAAATAAAAAATCCAAATTGTCAAGAATTGCATTATATTTATTTAACAAACGTAAAAATTCAAGAATCACCTTTATGGTTGAGAAATTTTCTTATAGTTCATGATGTAATTCCAATAAATAATATTATAGATATAATGAATTTAGTTTTAATAGAAAAAGGAGTTCCTTTAGATATAATAGATGTTTCTAATTTATCAGATTATAAGCTTACAATTAGAAATGCTTATAATAATGAAAAAATTATTACCCCTTCCGGAAAAAAATATTATCTAAATAATGAAGATTTAGTTATAAAAAATAAAAATAAAATTATTTCATTAATTGGAGTCATTAACGACAAAGAAAACACTTTAAATGAAAAAACAAATAAAATTTTAATAATTTCTAGCTATTTTAAATATCAAAATATTTTTAAAACAAGTAAAAAATTAAATATTAAAAATGAAAAAATTGTTAATTGGTCAAGAGGTTTTGATCCTTCATTAATAAAAAATGCTTTAAATCAAGCCATTTTTATTTTAAAACAATTAAATAAAGAAATAATTATAAATGATAATATAATTTCTATTTTTAGAGAAAAAATTTCTAAAAAAAGCATTTTATTAAATTTAGAATTCGTTAAAAATAAAACAGGAATTATTTTTGATTTAACCAAAATAATAAATTTTTTAAAAAATTTAGATTATAAAGTAAAAATATTAGATGAATTTAATTTAGAAACAATACCACCTTTAAGACGTCAAGATATAGAAACACAAGAAGATATAATATCTGATCTAGTAAGAATGCACGGTTATGAAAAAATAGAAAATGAAAAAATAATTAAAAAAAATTTAATCTCTAATGAAAAACAAAAAATAAATAAACTAAAATATTTACTTATTAATTTAGGATTTTACGAAATAATAACCTACAGTCTAGTAAATTTACAAAATTGGTCATTATTTTCAGTTGGCGAAAACAAAAATTATTTAACATTATCAAAACCACTTTCTCAAGAAAGATCTATTTTAAGACAAAATCTAAGCGGTAATATGTTAGAAGTTTTAAGTTATAATCAAAAATACAATAATTTTGATAATTCTTTTTTTGAAATAGGAAATATTTACAAAAAAGAAAACAATAAAAAAACTAAAGAAATTTTACATTTATCTTTAGGAATAAACGGAACTTTTATTAATTCCGGCTGGATTAAAGAAAATATCAACAGTTCTATTTTTATTTTAAAAGGGGTTTTTAAAAAAATAGAACAACTTTTCAATATTAATTTTTTATTATGCCCAAGCAAAAGTTACTCTAACTTACATCCTGGAAAACAAATAGATATTATGTTTAATAATGAAAAAATAGGTTTTATAGGAGAAATTCATCCTTCTTTAAAAAAAATGTACAATTTAAAAAATGCATTTATTTTAGAATTAACTTTAAAAAAAGAATTTTTTCAAAAAACCAAAAAATTAATAACTTTTCAAGAAATAACCAAATTACCTTCTATAGTAAGAGATTTAAGTATTTTAGTACAAAAAAAATATAACTACGAAAATATTTTAAAAACTTTATTAGAAGAAATATCAGATATATTAATCAAATGCGAATTAGTAGATATTTATCAAGATGAAAAGTTTTCTTCAAAAGAATATTCTTTATCATTTAGATTAATTTTTAATGATCAAAGTAAAAATTTGCAAAAAAATATTGTAAAAGAAATTATGGATAAAATAGAAAATAAAATTAAAACAAAATATAAAGCCAAAATAAGATAATTTTAAATAGATTAAAAAAAATAAAATTATATTATTTTTTTTAAAAAAGAAAACTATAGTATAAAATAAATATATGATAAATACTTTATAGAAAAGTGTGGAATAATTTTTGCAAAAAGGAATTGTAATTGAATTTTTAGTAAAAGAATATGTTATCATTGATTTAGAAACAAAAGAAAAACATTATGCTCAAATTAAAGGCAAATTAAGACACTGTTTTGTTAAAAAAAATAAAAATAAAATTTCGGAAAAAATAGAAGAAATAAAAATAGGTGATATAGTTCTTTATGAAAAAAAAAATGATACATTCTTAATAGATGCTATAACGCCACGTTTTAATTCTTTAAAAAGACCAAATATAGCAAACATTAATCAAGTTTTATTAGTATTTTCTTTGAAAAAACCAAAATTTCAATTTAAATTACTAGATAAATTTTTATTAATATTAAATAAATATAAAATTAAAGTTAATTTAATTTTTTCTAAAATAGATTTAATAAATGAAGAAGAATTTAAAATTTTTCAAAAAAAAATTTCATATTATGAAAAATTTTACGATATACATTTTGTAGATAGTAAAAATAAAACAGGTTTAGAAAATTTATTTAACATATTCAAAAGCAAAGTAACTATTTTGGCTGGACAAACTGGAGTAGGAAAATCTACTTTAATAAACGCTATTACTTCTTTGAATTTAAGAACACAAGAAGTTTCTAAAGGTTCAAATAGAGGTAAGCATACAACTAAGAATTCTAAATTATATTTTTTTAATGAAGGTTATATTGCTGATACACCCGGTTTTACAAAACTAAATTTATCCGACATAAATTTTAATGAAGTTAAAAATTTCTATAATGATTTTGTTTTTTTTTCTACAAAATGTTTTTTTGGTTTTAATTGCTTACATTTAAACGAAAAAAACTGCAAAATAAAAGAAGTTTGTCAAAAAGGTTTAATTCCTAAAATAAGATATAAAAATTATTTATCATTATTAAAAGAAATAGAAAACAAAAATTTTAAAAGAAAAAAAAGAAATTAAAATTATTCTTATTAATGAAGGAATATATATGAATTTTGATGAAATTAACCAAAGAAAAAAGAAAATAAGAAATTTCAGTATTATTGCACACATAGATCACGGAAAATCGACATTAGCAGACCGTATTTTAGAAATTACTAATACAATAGACAAAAGAAAAATGAAAAATCAATTTTTAGATTCAATGGAACTAGAAAGAGAAAAAGGTATAACTATTAAATTAAACGCAATAGAAATTAATTATCTAGCTTTAGATAAAAATAATTATATTATGCATTTAATAGATACTCCAGGACATGTAGATTTTAATTATGAAGTTTCTAGATCTTTAGCAGCATGCGAAGGAGTTTTATTAATTATAGACGCTACTCAAGGAATTCAATCTCAAACTTTAAATAATGTTTATTTAGCTTTGGAAAATAATTTAATTATTATTCCTATTTTAAATAAAATAGATATGCCTAGCGCTAATATAGAAAAAACAAAAAAAGAATTAAAAGAAACATTAGGAATAAACGATGATTTAATGATCTTAGCAAGTGGAAAAACAGGAGAAGGAGTAACAAATATTTTAGAAAGTATTGTGAAAAATATAAACCCTCCTGAAGGAGATATAAAATCCCCTTTACAAGCTTTAATTTTTGATTCATTTTTTGACCCTTATAAAGGAGTAGTGCCTTCAATTAGAATTATTAACGGTATTGTTAAAAAAGGAGATAGAATTCGTTTTATTTCTACTAAAGCTACTTATGAAGTAATGGAAGTAGGCATATTTAATCCTAACCCTGTTCCAAAAAAATTTTTATCAGCAGGAGATATAGGATATTTAACTGCATTTATAAAAAATATAGAAGATATTAAAGTAGGAGATACTATTACATTAAGTAAATATAATCAAGTATCTCCTTTGCCTGGTTATCGAGAGATAAATCCTGTAGTTTTTTGCGGATTATTTCCTGCAGAATTTAATAAATATCATAACCTAAAAGAAGCATTAAAAAAATTAAAATTAAATGATTCTTCTTTAGTTTATGAAAAAGAAAATTCCAACATGTTAGGCGCTGGTTTTCGTATAGGGTTTTTAGGTTTATTGCATATGGAAATAACAAAAGAAAGAATAATAAGAGAATTTAACATAGAAGTAATTATAACCGCTCCTTCAGTCGTTTTTCATGTTTATCAAAAATCAAATAAAAAAATAATTGTAGATAATTTAAACAAATGGCCAATTAATCAATCAATAGAAAAAATAGAAGAACCTTTTATAATGGCTTTTATCACTTGTCCAGAAGAATATATTGGTTCAGTAATGGAAATTTCTCAAAACAAAAGAGGAATTTTACAAGATATTCAATATTTAACTAATAAAAGAGTAACTTTAAAATATTTATTACCTCTTTTAGAAGTTATTTATAATTATTTTGACAAATTAAAATCAGCTACTAAGGGATATGCTTCTTTTGATTATCAATTAGATAAATATTATTCTAGTAATTTAAAAAAAATAGATATTTTATTAAATTCAGAAATAGTTGATGCTTTATCTTTTATTGTTCACGAAGATTTTGCTTATAATAGAGGGAAAATTATTTGTCAAAAATTAAAAGAATTAATTCCAAGGCAAATGTTTGAAATAGTTATTCAAGCAGCTTTAGGTAAAAAAATTATCACAAGAGAAACCATTAAATCCATGAGAAAAAATGTTATTGATAAATGTTATGGCGGAGATGTAAGTCGTAAGAAAAAACTTTTAGCAAAACAAAAAAAAGGGAAAAAGAAAATGAAATCTTTAGGAAAAGTAAAATTACCGCAAAAAGCTTTTTTAGCGATATTATCCTCTTATGATAAATAAAAAATAAATAAAAATTTTATTTTTTCGAAATAAATATTTTTGAAATTATAAAATTATTATGTTCGTTCGAAAGAAAGGATAGTTTAAACAAAATGGTAAATTTAATAGAATTAAAATCTATAACAAAAGTAATTGATAATCAGATAATTTTAAAAAATATTAATTTACAAATTAAAAAAAATGAATTTGTTACTTTATTAGGTCCTTCAGGTTGCGGAAAAACGACTATTTTAAAAATACTTGGCGGTTTTGATGAATTTAACAGCGGAGATATTCTTTTTAATAATGAAAGTATAATTCACGTTCCCCCTCATGAAAGATTAATAAATACTGTATTTCAAAAATATGCTTTATTTACTCATTTAAACGTTTTTGAAAATATAGCTTTTAGTTTAAGAATAAAAAATTTTAATACAAATGTTCAAGAAGAGATTAAAATTTTAAATTTTAATTTTAAAAATAAGATAAAAAAAATTAAAAAAAATTATAACAATCAAATAGAAAAAATAATACTTTATCCAAAAAATTCTTTTATGTTTTGGATTAATATTTTTTTTTGCGATAAAGAAAAAAAACAACAAATAAAAAATTTAAAAAAAGAATTTAAACAACAAATTAATAATTTAAAAAAAGAAAATAAAAATATTTTATATAATTTAAAAAAAAAATTTTTGTCATCCAAACAAAAAGAAAAAATAATCCAAGAAAAAGTGTTACATTATTTAAAATTAGTAGGTTTAAAAGGATTAGAAAAAAGAGAAATAAGTCAACTATCAGGCGGTCAACAACAAAGAATAGCAATAGCCAGAGCATTAATTAATGAACCTAAAGTTCTTTTATTAGACGAACCTTTAGCAGCTTTAGATTTAAAATTAAGACAAGAAATGCAATATGAACTCAAAGAAATACAAAAAAATTCAGGTATTACTTTTATTTTTGTAACTCATAACCAAGAAGAAGCTTTAACAATGAGTGATAAAATAGTTGTTATAAATCATGGCGAAATTCAACAAATAGGAACTCCTGAAGATATTTATAACGAACCAGCAAATAAATTTATAGCTCAATTTATAGGAGAATCTAACTTAATTTCAGGAACAATGCTAAAAGATTTTTTAGTTTTATTTGACGAACAAAAATTTCAATGTGTTGATTATGGATTTGAAGAAAATCAAAAAGTAGATATAGTTATTAGACCTGAAGACATTGATATTGTTGATTATGAAGAAGGTTTGTTAAAAGGAATAGTTCATTCTATTTTATTTAAAGGTGTTTATTGGGAAGTTATAGTAAATACTCAATATAGAAAATATAAAATACATACAACTGATTTTATAAAAATAAATACAAAAGTAGGAATTTTTTTTAAACCAGAAGATTTACATGTAATGGAGGTATGGTAATTTATGCCTTATGTTGAGCATAATAGATTTAATAAATGGGCAAAATATTTAGCATTACCTTATTTAATAATTCTTGTATGTTTCATTTTAACTCCTATTTTAATTATTATTTTCGATTCTATTCAAAAATATAATAATCGTAGTCTTTTTCAAATAGTTTTTACTTTAGAATATTATAAAAATTTTTACACTAATTTATCTTATATTTACGTTTTATTAAGATCGATAACTATTGCCATCATAGCTACCATGTTTATTGTAATTATAACTTACCCTTTAGCTTATATAGTTTCTCAATGTAAACTTTTTACTCAAGCCATTTTAGTTTTATTAATAAATGGAACTATTTGGATTAATATGATATTAAAAACACAAGCTTTAGTACAAATTTTTTCTTTAATAGAAATTTCTTTCAACACAAATTTATTAGAAACTAATGCTTCAATGTTTATTGGGTTTATATATTTGTTTTTACCTTATATGTTTTTATCAATTTATTTAAGTATAACGCAAATAGATAATTCTTTAATAGATTCAGCAAAAGATTTAGGAGCAAATACAACTCAAATTTTTAGAAAAATAATTTTTCCTTTATCTTTACCAGGATTAATTACAGGAAATGCTATAGTTTTATTACAGATTGTAACAAATATTGTAGTTCCTAAATATTTAGGTCCATCTAATGTAAATGTTATTAGTGAATTAATAGAAAACAAAACTTTTTTAAGTGGAGATATTAAAAGTGCTTGCGCTATAGCGGTAAATTTAACTTTTTTAATGTTTTATATTTTAATTTTGTTCAAAATTGATCCTCCAGGAAGTGTTAAAAAGAAATATGTTGAAAATAAGTAAAAAAAGAATATCTTTTTTATATTTAATCTTAGTACTTCTTTTTATTTATTTACCTATCTTATCTTTAATTATATTTTCATTTAATGAAAATGAAGGCAGAATATCTTCTTTAGTTCATTTCAATAAATTTAGTTTTAAATGGTATTATAAAATTTTTACCGATGCAACAGTTAAAAACTCAATAATCATTACATTTAAAATAGCCATTTTATCTACTATTTGTTCTACTATTTTCGGAACTTTAGCTGCAATTTCGTTAATGAATTACAATAAAAAATGGAGTAAATTAATTTTAAATGCAAATCAATTATCAATTATAATACCAGAAATAATTAACGCTTTAGCTCTTTTTGTTTTATTCAGTTTTATAGGTTTAAATAATAGTTTTTGGAGAATGTTATTATCTCATATTTCATTTAGCATACCATACGTTTTAATAGCTGTTTACACGAAATGTTGTGATTTAGATTCAGATTTATTTGAAGCAGCTTATGATTTGGGAGCTACTTTTTTTCAAACACTAATAAAAGTAATCTTACCGCAATTAAAAGGAGTTATGATCGCTAGCGCTGGTATAGCTTTTGCTTTATCTTTTGATGATTTTATTATATCTTATTTTGCAGGTGGATCTGATTATCAAAATATATCTGCTTATATTTATAGTTTAAAAGGAACAATAAATCCTACTATTAACGCGTTATCTTCTATTTTAATTTTATTTGTTTTATTTAAAATATTATTAGACTATTATAAATTAAGAAAAGATTCTATAAAAAAATGAAAAAAAAAATATTATTTTTTACAATTTCTTTATTGATTGTAATAATTTACATTTTTATAAGTATACTTTTATCAAAAAATAAAAAAGAAAAACAAATTATTTCATTATTTAATTGGAGCGAATATATAGATCCAGAAATTATCGATAATTACAATAAACAATCTGATAAATTTAATGTAAAACAAAGTTTTTTTTCTTCTAATGAATTGGCCATTAATAAAATTAAAGCTGGTAATCAATATGATATAGCTATTTTAAGTGAATATGCCATAGAACAATTAAAAAATGATTATTTATTGAAAATCAAAAAAAAAGATGATTTAAAATTTACACCTTTATTTGAAACAATAAACGAAATTAATAAAAACAAAATATTCAAAGATTACTCTATACCTTACTTTTGGGGAAAATTAGGATTGCTTTATAATAAAAATAAATTTTCTAAAGAAATGATAAAATCAGATTGGAAAAAATTTTTAAATAATCCGAATTACAAAATTTCTTTATATAATAATGCTTTTGAAGGTATTTTTTTAGGATTAAAAGCTACTGATGGAGATATTAGTGGAATTAACGAAAAAGATATAGAAAAAGCTAAAAATTGGCTTATAAAATTAAAAAAACAAAACAATAGTTTATCTTTTATAACAGATCAATTATTAGATAATATGAAAGTAAAAGGAAGAGAACGTTACGATATATCTTTAACTTATTCAGGAGATGCTAGATATTTAATAGAACAAAATAATAATTTACAATTTTATGATTTTTCAGATGATGATGAATTCCAAAAAGGCACTAATGTTTGGATTGATGGTTTAGTATTACCAAAAGGTAGCAAAGAAGAAGCAGCATATGATTTTATTAATTTCTTATTAAATCCAGAAAATATCAAAAAAAATACTTCTTTTATAGGATATGATTCTCCTTATTTAGAAAGACAAGATAAAATTATAGATTTAAAAATAGATAAAAAAAATGATAAAATTTACCAATATAATGAAAAAACTAAAATACAGATAAGTAATTCTTGGAGCGAAGTTTGTTCTTTTCCTAATCCTGAAGATAAATATTTATTCTTTTTAAGCTTTCTAATTTTATTAATTTTTATTGCATTAAGATTTGTTCATTCAATTAAATTGAAAAATAAAAAATTCATAACCAAGAGTGAATGATTAAAATCTTTTAAAAACCTCAAAAGAGGTTTTTTTATTTTTATATATTTTTAAAGTATTTATTTTAAAACAAATAAATAAAATGAATTTTATTTATTTTAATTTATTTGTTTTAAAATAATTGATATAAATATAAAATATTTATTATTTTTTGGTGTGGATAATGAGATTCGAACTCACAAGAGAAAAATTTCTCACATGCCCCTCAAACATGCGCGTATACCGTTCCGCCATACCCACAATATATCTTTATTATTAATAAAAAAGAAAAAAATAATAAAAATAAATTTATTATTTTTTTTTCTTATTAATTTGAGATTTAAAATATTAAAAAACAATTATTCTAGAATTAATATATAAGGAGAAAGATGATTATCATTTTGTATTTTTTCTATCTCTAAATGAGGATATTTTTGTTCAACAAAAAATTCTAACTGAGATAATTGCTTTTCGAAAATAGGTTTTTTATGATAAAAAATAGTTAAAAAATTATTTTTTGAAGTAATTATTTTTTTTAATAATTTTTTAGCTAAAAAAATTAAATCTTTATGATAATCTACAACTTTTCCTTGTAATAAAGCTAAAAAACTATCTTTTTCTTTATTATATTGTTCAATATTAAGTTTATTTGCGTAAGTTATTTCTCCTATTTTGTTTTTTTGTATATTTACCTTCATATTTGTTAAATTTTCTTTTAAAGATAAATTCTCGTCAAAAGCTAAAAGAGCGCTATAACCTTGAGCTATATTTTCTGTTTTAATAATTTCTATTTTTAATTCTGAATATGATTCAATTAATTTAATAGTTTTAAATAACATTTGTTTATTATTAGGCAAAATAATAATATTTTTATCTTTATCAACAGTATTAAGAATATTTTTCAATTCTTCTAAAAAAGAATCTTCTTTTTTATTATTAATTAAATAATCAACTTTTAATTCTTTAAAAATATTTTGAACTTCTTTTCCAGAAAAAACAGAAATAATAACATATTCATCTTTATTTATTTTTTTTTTATTATTTAACTTAACAATATTTTTATTTTGTTCTTTCATGTTATCAATTTTACATTTAACTAATTTTCCGTAAAGAGACAAATTATTTAAAATAAATTCTGGATTATTAGTATGAATATGAATTTTTATTAATTCATCTTTTTGTATCAAAATTAAAGAATCTCCTATAGAAGATAATTCTTTTTCTTTTGCTTCTTTATTAAATTCTATATTAGGAAATAATTTAACAACCATTTCAGTGCAATAATTATATTTTATTTCAGTTTCCTTGAAAATATTATGTGAAATTTCATTTTCAGTAAATATATCTGACAATTTTTCTTCTTTTATTTCTTCTACCGGATTATTATCTAAATATAAATAAACGCCTTCTAAAAAAGAAATAAAACCAGCACCTCCACTATCGACTACATTAGATTGTTTTAAAACATCAAGCAAATCAGGAGTCTTATTTAAAGAAATTTTAGCATATTTAATTAATTCTTTTATTAATTTTTTAATTGAATGAATATTTTTTCGTTTTTCTTTAACTTTTTCAATTGATTCTCTTAAAACAGTTAAAATAGTACCTTCTATAGGCTCTAATATAGAATCATAAGCCTTTTTATAACCGTTTACAAGAGATTGAATAAATTCATCAATATTAATTTCTGTCTTTTGAAAAATTTTAATTTGTTCATAAATTCCTGAAAAAAATTGAGATAAAATAACTCCTGAATTACCTTTAGAACCGATTAATAAAGCATCATTTAAAATTTTAGAAACTTCAATAATCGAACAATCCTCGGTAAGTAAAAGTTTTTTTACACCTTCCATCATAGTCATTTGCATATTAGTTCCTGTATCACCATCAGGAACAGGAAAAACATTTAAATTATTTATTATTTCGTGATTATTTTTTAAATGCAAAGTTCCGTTTATTATCATTTGCTTAAATAAATTACCGTCTATAATTTTCTTTTCTTCTTCTAACATGAGACAAAATTCCTTTTTGTTTTTTTATAATTAAATTTTTAATGTTTTAAGATATGATTGAATTATATATTAATAATATACTATTTCCTGAAATGATTTTTAAAACAATTAAATTTATTATTTTTTTTATTAAAAATTAAAAAATGAATAATTGATTTTAACCATTAAATTTGTTCTTAGAATATAAAAAAAGAAATCATTTAAAATTATGGATAAAAAAAACAAAAACACATCTAATTATAACATATTAGTATTAAAAATTAATATTATTTTTTTATGTAAATTTTGAAATTTTATTAAATAATTATTAAAAACATTTTTTAATATTATAATTATAATATTATGATATATAATAAATATATATATAAAAATTATTATTTTTAAGAAGAAAGAGTTTAATATATTATGAGTAAATGTTATATAACTGGTAAATCTACATTATTTGGCAATAGACGTAGTCATGCAATGAATGCAAACAGAAGAATGTGGAAATCTAATTTACAAAAAATTCGTATTAAAGATGAAAAAGGTAAAATTAAAAAAATATATATCTCTGCAAGAGCATTAAAAAAATTAGTTCTAGAAAGAGTTTAGTCACTTTTTTATTCATTAACAAAAAATAAAAAAAAGAAACAATTTTGTTTCTTTTTTTTATTGTTGAAATTTATTTGTATTTTATTATATTTTCCATATCATGTCTTTATGATATTTAAAATTATTTCACTAAAAGATTTAAGAGGACTTAAAATAAAAGTAACTATAAAAAAAGATAAAAATAAAAGAGAATCTAATCGATCTATTAAACCACCATGTCCAGGAAATATATTATTAAAATCTTTTAATTTAGAATTTCTTTTAAATTTAGAAGCTATTAAATCACCTAATTGGGAAACAATACAACTTAATAATATAAACAATATAAAAAAACAATAACTTTGAATTGAAATTAATTTATCAATAAAAAATATTAAAGTCATTATTAAAGTAACTAAAAAACCACAAAAAAATCCTTCCCATGTTTTTTTAGGACTTAATTTGGAACAAAGATAATTTTTTCCAAATAAATTTCCACCAAAATAAGAAAAACTATCATAAGTAATAGTAATAATAAAAATATATAAATACCATTGATAATTTAAGATAATTAAACTAAAAAAACAAGAACTAAAAAAAACAATATATACTAAACTTAAGAAAATATAACTAAGATTATTTATTTTAAAATTATATTTAAATAAGAAAAACAAAAATAAAACAAATATAAATAATAAAAAATAAAACAAAAAGAAATTATTATTAATCAAAAAATTTAAAGTTTGAAATAAATTAGTCTTTTGTATTTTTTCTCCAAAATGTATTATATTATTGTTTTGAAAAGATTTAATAATAATTGAAACAAAAAGAAAAAAATTAAAAAAAAATATTAAAAAAATAAAAGGATAAAAATTTTTTCTTTCTTTTTTAGGTTTTTGTAAATTTAAAATTTCGTTAGAACCTTGAAAAATCAAAATTAACACCAAAAAAAGGCAAAAATAAATAAAAAAAGAAAAACCATAATTTTTATCTATATAAAACAAAAAATAAAAAGAAAATAAATTTAATAAAAACATTGTTAAACCAATGTAAATTTTATTACTAATATTCATCATGTTGTCCTTTAAATTTTGAGCAATTCATTATTTTTAACTAATGTTTCTTTTTCTATTATTTTAATCCATTTATTATTTAATTCTTGTATTTTTTTTAAAAAAATATTTTCCGATTGATTATTTAATTTTAATTTTTTAATTTTGTCATTTCCGAAACGTCTAATATTACGAATATTAATTTTTGTTTGTTCTGAAATTTTTTCAACTTCTTTAATTAATGATTTTCTTTTTTCTTCTGTAGGTTGAGGAAAAATTAACTTAATTTTTACTCCATCATCTTGAGGAGAAATTCCAATTTTAGAAGCCAAAAGAACTTTTTTTATTTCAGGTATCAAATTAGGATCAAAAGGTTTAATATTTATTTGATTACCTTCTGTTACACTAATAGTGCTAATGTTTCTTATTAAAGTATCTTCTCCATAATATTTTAAAGTTATTTTATCTAATATCTTTGGGTTAGCAATTCCAGTTCTAATATCTACAAATCTTTTCAACATTAAATCTTTAGCTTTAAGCATTTTAGGTTCTAATTCATTTATAATTTCTTGAGCTAATAATTCCATTTCAATTCTCCTTAGAAGTAATAATAGTTCCTATTTTTTCTTCTTGTAAAATAACTTTTTTAATATTACTTTTTTTATTCATATCAAAAACTAAAATATTAATATTATTTTCCCAACATAAAGAAACTGCAGTTATATCCATAATATTTAATCTTTGAGAAATAACATCTTTGTGTTTTATTTTTTTTAACAAAATTGCATCTTTATATTTCTTTGGATCCTTATCATAAACACCTTCAACGCCATTTTTAGCCATCAAAATATTTTCAATATTTAATTCAGCCGCTCGTAAAGCTGCTGCAGTGTCTGTTGAAAAAAAAGGCAACCCTACGCCTGCACTCAAAATTACAATTCTATTTTTATTTAAATGACGTAAAGCTTTTCTTTTAATATAAGGTTCTGCTACAGAAATAACAGAAAAAGAAGTCATAACTCTTGTTTCGACATTTATCTTTTCTAAAGCATCTTGCAAAGATAAAGAATTAATAATAGTTCCTAACATACCCATATAATCAGATTGACTACGTTCCATTCCTAATTCTTCTCCAAAAATACCGCGCCAAATATTTCCAGCACCTACAACAATAACTATTTCCAATCCTAAATTTTTTATTTCTTTAATTTCTTCAGCAATTTTTTGTACTTTTTGTGGATCAATATTAACTTTATTACCGCTACTCAAAGCTTCACCACTTAATTTTAAAAGAATTCTTTTAAACATAAATTAAAATTTCCTTTTTATTTATTAAAAATTTCCCCAACTTCAAAACGATAAAATTCTAAAACAGTAGAATCTTTTGATTTTAAATATTCTTTAACTTTTTGTTTTGGATTATTATATAAATTTTGTTCTAATAAACATTTTTCATTTAAAAAATTTTCTAAAAGACGAGATGATATTAATTTTTTAATTTCTAAATTTTTATCAGGATGTTCTTGTGTTACTTGATCGAAAAAAATATTTCTTTTTTGATTTAAAAAATTAGAATCAATTTTGTCTTTACTTATAAAAATAGGTTTCATTGCTACTATATGAACAGGAATTTCTTCTAAAGATTCAGGGCAACTTTTACCAAATAAAACCAAAGAAGAAATTATTCCTTTTTGATGTTTATAAAAACTAAAACTTTCTTCATCTTTTTTATAAATTACTTTAATTCTCCTTAAAATAATTTTTTCTTTAAGTATAGAAATTTTTTCTAATATTAATTCTTGAATGTTTTTTTTCTCATTAGGGATTTCATAATTTAAAAAATCTTGTAAATTATTTATAGAACGATCAGCTAATAATAAATTTTTTTCAATTTCTTTATATAAACCTAAAAAAATTTCATTTCTAGCCACAAAATCTGTTTCCGTATTTAATTCAAACATAATAGCTTTATTGCCTTTAACAGCAACTCCTGTTAAACCTTCAACTGTATTATTTTCACTATTAATTTGATTTATTTGTTTAGCTTTTACAAGTCCTTCTTTTTTGAGTAAAATTATAGCTTTTTCAATATCACCATTTGTTTTTTCCAAAACTTTTTTGCAGTTAAGTATGCCTACTTGTGTTCTTTGCTTTAGTAACTTGATCTTATCTAAAGTAATTTTCATTTTTTGTTCCTCTCTGCGAATTAGAATTATTAATTATACCAAAATAATAAATAATTTTCCGTAAAAATTTTTTATGTTATTAGTTTTACTTTTTTTTATTTATTTTTATTACTTAATTCGTTAGCAGACTTCTCGTTATTTTTTATGTTATTGATTTCATTCATATTAATTGTATTTTTTTCATTAGAATTGGAAGAATTTCTAGCTTTAGTACCTTCAATAACTGCATCAGCTACAATAGAAGCTATTAATTTTACACCTTTGATAGCATCATTATTAGCAGGAATAATATAATCAACTAAATCAGGATCACAATTACTATCAACAATACCAAAAACTTGAATATTTAACTTACGAGCTTCTTTAATAGCGATTAAATCTTTTTGAATATCAACTACGAAAATAGCTTTTGGCAAACTATCCATGTCTTTAATTCCGCCTAAAAATTTTTCTAATTTTGCTCTTTGTTTTTTTAATTTTATAACTTCTTTTTTTGTTAAATCATTCCATAAACCTTCTTCTTCTTGTTTATACAATTCTTTTAAGAAATTAATTCTTTTTAAAATAGTTTGAAAATTAGTAAAAATACCTCCTAACCATCTTTGAATAATATAATATTGATTGCATCTTTGCGCTTCTTGTTTAATAATTTCTTGAATTTGTTTTTTAGTTCCTAAAAATAAAATTTTTTCACCATCAGCAGCCATTTTAACAATTTTTTTATATGCAATATCAATGAAAACAATAGTTTTTTTCAAGTCAATAATATTAATTTTATTTCTAACAACAGGTACACCACCTTCAGTTAAAGAAAAAAGAAAAGGTTTCATTTTATAGTTGCATTTTCTCGCTGCATGTCCAAAATGAATACCTGATTCTAATAATTGTTTTATTGAAACAACAGCCATATTTAAAAAATTCTCCTTTTTTATAAACAAATGAAATAATGATATTTTATATTTTATTACTTATTGAGTATAAAACACTAAGTATAAAAAATTATTATAATTATTACTTATTACTTTATTTATTTATTATTATCTTTTATATATTATTTATAATTTTTATATATTTACTATAATTCTTAAATTTCGATTTTAAGATATACCTTTTTTAGTATAACATATTTTATTTTCTTAAAAATTATTATTTTAAATTTTATTAATTATTTATTAAAACATTTAATTAGTGCTACCAAATCCCCCTTTTCTAATGGGTTTTTTATTTTTTTGAAAAACTTCATCTTCAGTAAAATAAATGTTTTGAAAAATTCCCTGAGCGATTTTTTCGTGTTTTTTAATCAAAACATCTTGTTTTGAAAAATTATATAAAGGAATAAAAATATGACCTTCATTTTTTTCATTATCATAATAATCACTATCAATAACTCCTACATTATTAGCAAGAATTAATCTTTTTTTTATTGATAAAGATGACCTAGCATAAATCAATAAAACCTTATCATTAGGAAAAAAAGCTTTCACACCTGTAGGTAACAAGAAAATTTCTTCAGGTTTTATAACAACTTCACAAGCGGATTCAAAATCATATCCTGCACTAAACAAAGTTTGTCTTTTAGGTAAATTAATATTTTTTTCTATATATGAACTTACAATTTTAAAAAAAATTTTTTTTTCTTTATGCAAAATTATTTCTCCTTATTTTGTCTTTTTTTATAAAAATGTCTGGGATGATTTTCAAAAAATTTATTTTTCAAAAATTTATTAGAAACATAAGTATAAATTTGAGTTGTTTTTAAATTTTTATGTCCTAATAGTTCCTGAACTACTCTTAAATCAGCACCATTATTAAGTAAAATAGTAGCAAAAGCATGTCTCAAAATATGAGGTGAAAGTTTAAAATTTTCTGAAAAAGAATTACCTATTTTATTTAAAATTATTCTGATCCCTCTTTGTGTTAGACATGATCCTTTAAAATTCAATAATAAAAAATTTTGGTTTAAATTTTTGTCATATTTTTTATTTTTTAATAATAATTTTTTTCTTATGTTGTTAATATAATAAACTAATTTTTTAACTAAATTTTTATGCAAAGGCAAATATCTAGTTTTATTTCCTTTACCATGTATTAAAATTTGAGAATTAGAAAAAAATATATCTTTAATTTGTAATTTAATTAATTCACTAACTCTTAAACCGCAACTATATAATAATTCTAATATTAAATAATTACGAAAACCTAAATCATTTGTAATGTCAATAGAATCAAATAATTTTTGAATAACTTTATCAGAAATTACTTTAGGCAATTTTTTATAAACTTTTTTAACCTTAATAGACTTAAAAATATTAAAATTAAAATTATATTTTTCTAATAAAAAATTATAAAAAGTTTTTAAAGAAGAAATTTTTCTCATAATAGAAACATTTTTAAATTTTTTTTCATTTAAAAAAGACAAATAATAACGAGCTTGATTTTCTTGCGCTAAAGAATCAAAATTAAATAACATATTTTTATTTAATAAAAAATTTTTAAATTCTTTAATATCACTAATATAATTAATAATAGTCAAATTAGAATAATTACGTTCAATTTTTAAAAAAATTTCAAATTCACTAATTAAATCAAACAATTAATACCTACTTTTTTAATTTTTTTTAAAAAAATTCAAATAAAAAAAATTACATTAAAAAGATTCAATTTAATGTAATTTTTTTACCTTTAAAATAATTAACTACTTTTATTCATCTTAATAAAATATTCTTTAATCATTTGGACATAATTATGTTTTTTTATATGAATATTATTTCTGATAATATAATGACGTAAATTTTTAGGAATGAAAACTCTTATGTCATCTTGATTATATCCTATAACAATAGATTTTTCATCATAAATTATTGGTTTTTTACAAATACTAGGATTTTCAATAATAAATCTTTTTATTTGTTTTATTTTTAAAGAAAATAGATCAAATTTTTGTTGTTTGAAAATTCTAGAACGAGTAGAAATTATATTAGTAAAATCAATTTGTTCATGGTCTAAAATAGAATCAATATCTGATTCTTTCAAATTGAATTTATTTAAATTTTTCTCTTTATATTTAATACCATGAATTTCTAACCATCTTTTAGCTTTTTTACAAGAAACACAACGAGCATTAGTATAAATCAAAACCATATACAACATTATTCCTTATTATTTTTTTTTATATTTTTTAAAAAATGAGTAAAATATAATAAATAATAAATAAAAAATAAATCAAAATTACATTTATTTTAACAAATTTTATTTAAAAAATCAAAAATTATTATAATCAAGTAAAAATTTTTTTATATGTATTAAAAAAAAAATTTATACAAATACTTCATGTTATTTTAAAAAATACATTAAAATACTTCCCGCTACAGCAACATTAAGACTTTCTACCGAAGTAGTTTTAATATTTAAAAAAAAATGAGATTTTTTCTTAACTTCTGAAGAAATTCCAGAACCTTCATTACCTACTATTAAAATTCTTTTTGGATTTTCTTTAAAAAAATTTGAATTTAATTGATTTAAATTAATATTTTTATCATAAACACAAGAACTAAAAATTTTATAAGATTGATTGATTTTTAAATCCAAAAAATTTATAATATCGCCTCTTTCTAAAAATAAATTAAAACAAGCTCCTTGACTAGATCTAATAGTTTTTTCATTATAATAATCTACAGAATTTTTACTAAAAAAAACATGATTGAAATTAAAAGCGCAAGCACTTCTTAACAAAACACCAGCATTTTGAGGATTTTGAATTTCATCCAAAACTAGAATATTATTATTTTTATTTTTCAAAGGTATATTACAAATTTTACAAAGAGCTATTTTAAAAGGAGGTTCTCCTAAAACATTTAGTTCTTTAAATAAAAATTCTTTCATTAAAATACTATTTTTTAAAAAAGAAGAAGAATACAATTCTATGACAATCTTTTTTTTCAAAGCCTCTTCAATCAAGTGTTCTCCATATACTATGAATTCTTGATATTTATCACGATATTTTTTTAATAAAAGTTTTTTTAATTTTTTAAATTTATAATTGTGTCTAGAAGATATCATTTTTTTTATATTTTCAATTCTTTAAATTCATTATTTATTTATTAACATTAATAAACATAAAAACATAACTTTAATTTTGTTTAATATTTAAAATAAAAATAATATTTTTTTATATTTATAATATATTATAAATAAAAATTTTCAATAAATTATTCAAAAAACCTAAATTAATTTTATAATCATATTTTTTGCATCAAATCAATCAAAAAAATAGCAATAATAAAAGCAATACAAGAAAAAATATATTTAATTATAACACTTTTTTTGTCTTCTGGATTTCTGGAAAAATCTAAATAAAAAGAAATCAAAATCATAATACCATCAATACATAACAAAATATTTTTTAAATTTAATTTAAATTTATTTTGAATATATAAGAATATAACATCTGTTCCGCCTGTAGAACAATTATTGGCAAAAATTAAACCACATCCAATACCCAAAAATATACCTATAATTATTGAACATAAAGACATTTTAAAAAATTTATTATTTTTAATTAAATCAGGCATTTTATTAATAATAAAATCTCTTTTAAGATTGTAATGATCAAACATTTTAATAACAAAAGAAAAAGAAAAATTAAATATAACTGTTGAAATAAAAAAATTAATATTACCGATTAAAAAACCAAATAACAAAATAATCAAAATACGAAAAATAATAATAGAATTATTATTGCTAAAAAAATATTCTTGTTTTTTGTGTTTTTTTCTATAAAAAAAAAGTTTATCTAAAAAAATTAAACTACTTTCTAATCCTCCAACAATAAAATTTTCAGATAAAACGAAAAAATATACACCAAAAACCAGTAAAAAAAAACCAATAGAAATTATAAATATTTTCATCAACCTAAAAAAATGATATATTTGATTAAAATAATTTAAGAAACTTAATATTATAAAAAAAATAAAAAAAAATAAAAATATAAAGTATGATTTTATTTTTTTTGAAATTTTCATTTATTGAATTATCCTTAATAATTTTTTATTTTTTTATTTTTTTGACAAAACAAAAAAATTTATACTTCATAAAAAATTTATATATGAAAAAAATAAAATAAAAAATAAATTTAATAAAAAAATATATTTTATAACTTTTTTAATAAAGAAAACATTTTTCTTTTATAAACTTCCACGCCTGGTTGATTAAAAGGATTAACACCAAATAAAAAAGCTGACATAGCGCAAGATTTTTGAAAAAAATAAAATAAATAACCTAAATTATATTCATTTTTTTTATCTATTTTTATTTCTATATTTGGAACATGTCCTTCAATATGAGATTGTTTCACAGATTTTATAATTGTTTGGTTTATTAAAGACAAATTTTTACCAGATAAAAAATTAAGATTATCTAATTCATTAGTAATATTTGGTATTATGCAATCTTTATCAATTTCCTTTATATTTAAAATAGTTTCAAACATTATTTTATTACCTTCTTGGATAAATTGACCTAAAGAATGCAAATCAGAAGTATAATTTAAAGAACCAACAAAAATACCTTGTTCTTTTTTACCTTCTGATTCAGCAAATAATTGTTTCCACCATTCTGATAAAAAAAACAATTGATCATCATAATTAACTAATAATTCTATCTTTTTATTAAGTTTATTATATAAACAGTATCTAGCTAATGCATATTGATAAGCTAAGTTTTTCTGAACATCATTATTATTAAAATCATTATAAGCAGCTTTAGCCCCTTTTAATAAAGAATCAATATCTAAATTAGCAAATACAAAAGGTAATAAACCTACTGAAGTTAAAACGCTATATCTACCTCCAATAGAATCCGGAATAACAAACCTTTCATAATCTTCTAATAAGGAAATTTGATATAAATTACCTTTTTTAGAATCTGTAGTAACAAAAATACGCTTTTTTATTTCTTTTTTTGTAACATATTTCATTTCTAATTTTTGTTTTAAAATTCTAAAAGCAATAGCTGGTTCTAAAGTAGTACCAGATTTCGAAATAACATTAATAGCCCATTCTTTATCACTTAAATATTCAATTAAATTAGATAAATAATTTCCTGATATTTGATGACCAGCAAAAATAATTTCAGGTTTATTTTTGATAAAAGGTTTTTTTAAAAATTCTATACCAGCTTTAGCTCCTAAATAAGAACCACCTATACCTATAACTACTAAAACATCTAAATAAGAATTTTTTTTTTTCAATTCTTTAATTTTTTGTATTTCTTTTTGTTCATTATAAAGATTTAAATCAACCCATCCTAAAAAATCTGTATATTCTGTTTTGTGTTTATAGTGTAACAAATTGTGAATTTTTTTTATAGTTGGTTTGAAATTTATTTTTTCCTTTTCAAAATCAAAAAAATTTAAAATACCTTTAAAATCCATTTCAAAAGACATAAAAAGAAACCTCGTAAAATATTCTAAAACAATAGTTTTATTATTGTTAATATTAATAATTCATTAAAAAATTATTTTTTATTTTAATCAAAACATAGCTTTTATATTATATATTTATATTCTAAAAATATCAAAAAATATAAAAAAAACAACCTACTTCAAAACTATAGGTTGTTTATTAAAAAATAAATAAATTTAAAATTTGAAATTATTTATCAGTTTGTTTTTATTCCAAAGACAAAAAATTTTTTTTCTATCATAAAAAAAGAAAATTTTTTACTACATTGAAATATAGTAATTATAAAAATAATCAGAATAATTTTTAATATAATGTTCCTAAAGTCATTAATAATTTTAATTATAGTCTCGTTATTATTAAAAAAATTATTAACTTCTTTATTTTCTTTTTTTCTACTTGTGTTCTATATTCTTGAATTTATTCTATCCTTAGAGGACTGGCAAAAGACAAGAATATAGAGCACAAATAGAAAATAAAACAAAAAAACCAATAATTTTATTAATAAATTTATAACAAGAACATCATTAGAACTGAAACACACTATTTTAATTCCAATATTCAAGATATATAAAAAATATTACATAATTATTATACATCAAAATTTAGAAAATTCGACAAAATAATAATAAAAAAAGTTTAAACGAAATATTATTTTTCAAAATATATTATTTAATCATAAAAAAATAATATTTCAGTTTTAAAACCACTAATAAACAAGTTTAAAAACAAAAAATGTTATTTAAAAAAAACATTTTTAAAGTAGTAAAATAGTTAATTTTTTATAGAAAAAAATTACAATATTATATAATATTCATAAAAAAATTTTTTTAATCTATTTTTTTTTCTTTATTTGGTAAATAAATAACAAAAAAGTAATTATTAAAACAAATAAATTACTTATTAAAATACTTAAACCAAAACTACTAGGTTTACCACTTAAAAAAGAAAATAAATAAAATTGATTAAAAATAAATAAACAAAATAAACGACAAATAATACGCAAAAGATTCATAAATAAAACAAAATTAACTTTTTTATAAAAAGAAGTCATATAAGTCAACATATTGGAAGCCCAAACTGATGTAAATAAAGATGTAGTTTCAAAATAAAGAATAACTTTAAAAGCATTTATTTTAGAAAAAGATAATTTATCTTTTTTATATAAAAAATACATAATATCTTGGCCAAAAAAATGACTAGTCATAAATCCTAAAATACCTATACAAAAAGTTATAATTACAACTGTATAAAAAATTTTAAACGATTGTTTATAATTTTTCAATCCAGCGCATTTACTAATCATAACAGACTGAGCCTCATCAAAAGCACTTGAAATAGAATAACAAATACCATTAACACCTGCAATTAAACCTATAACAGACATAATATCAGAATCATTACCATAATAATTAGAAGATAAACTATTAACCCATACTTTTCCCATAGAATAAGTAGCTTTTCCAACGCATAAAATAATTGTTAATTTAAAAATTTCTTTAATTATTTTTTTAGAAAAAAATATATTTTTAATTTGAATTCTTAAATTATTTTTTTTACTAAACATAAAATAAAAAGCCATAATAGTAATAATTAAATTAGAAATTAAAGTAGAAAAAGATAAATGAGAAATAGTAATTCTTTCTTTAAAATATATACCCAAACAATAAGAAATTATTATTTTTGTAAATATTATTAAAATATTTAAAAATAAAACAAACTTTTTATTACCTTGAATTCTTTCTAAACTAATAAAGATAGAATTAATTATAACACAAAGAAAAGAAAACAACATTACATTATAATATTGAGACCCTTTTATTAAAATATCTTTAGACATACGAGCTATTTTTAATATTATAAAATCTCTACCAAAGAAAAAAATAAAAAATAAAAACAAGCCTATAAAAACAGAAATTATAAACATTAAAGAAGCATATTGGCGAGATTTATTTATATTTTTACTATATTCTCTAGAAACTAATATAACAGAAACAGTTCCCAAACAAGAAGAAATAATTATAAAAGTCTTTTGAAATTGTAATAATTGAGCTAAATTACTAGAAAAAGAGTTTCCAACTTTATAACGCGCTATTATAAAATGATCTATAGAATCTTGTAAATTTTGAAATAATAAATAGATAGCTATAGGAAAGGCAATTATTAATAAATTTTTAAAAATATCATTTTTTGAATGTAATAAATTATTATTTTTTTTCATAAAAACATTTTTTCTAATTTTGTTTAAAAAAACTTATTAAAAACAGAATATAAATTTTCTATTTTTTTTTTATTTTTAAAAATTTCTTCAAATGAAAAATTCATTATTCTATTATTTTGTATACATACTGCGCAATTATGAATATTTTTTCTCAATAATTCGACAGAATAACTCCCCATTTTAGTTGCTAAAATAAAATCTTCCGATGTAGGATTCCCACCTCTTTGTATATGCCCTAAAACTTGAGTTCTACATTCATAACCGCTATATTCTTCTATTTGACTAGCCAATTCATGAATATCCATTATTCCTTCAGTAATAATTATACTAACTATATCATTACCATTATTAAAAAAACTTTTTACTTTTTCTAATATTTCTGTTTTAGAAATTAAATTTTCTCTAGTAATAATTAATTCACAAGAAGAAGAAATTCCACCATATAAAGTTAAATGTCCTTCAAATCTTCCCATCGTTTCTATAATCATACATCTTTTATGAGAACGCGCAGTATCTTTTAATTTAAGAACTAATTTCATAATTGTATTAACAGCTGTACTAAAACCAATAGAAAAATCATTTTTTGGAATATCATTATCAATAGTACCAGGCAAAGCTATACATTTTATATTTGATTTTTCAAAAACCATAGCACCTTTATAAGAACCATTACCTCCGATAATAATTAATTCTTCTATTTTATGTTTTTTTAAATTTTCTAAAGATTTCTTAACTTTATTGGGATCTGTCATCAAAGACATGCAACGAGAAGTTCCTAAAATAGTTCCTCCTTTATTACCAATATTAAAAACTAATTCTTTATTTAAAGGAATAATTTTATTTTCATATATTCCTTTAAATCCATCTTGAATACCATATACTTCAAAACCATAATAAATGCTATTATAAACTATTGATTTTATAGCGGCATTCATGCCTGGAGAATCACCACCAGAAGTTAAAACAGCCACTTTTCTATTAAACATTAATCGTTCTTAATTCCTTTTCAAATTCATTAAAAAAATAAAATAATAAAATATACCTAATATCTATTAATAGATCCTAATGTATATAATTTTTTTCTCATTAATTCTTTAATAGCTAAACATCCAGGAAATAACAATTTTCTAGGATCAAAACCTTTTTCTAAAATATTCAGATCTTTTTTCGCTTCAATATATTTTCTAATAGCCTTAGCAAAAGATATCTGAAATTCAGTATTAAAATTAATTTTTACAATTCCTAATTCAATTGATTTTTTTAACATTTCTTCAGAAATTCCCGAACCTCCGTGCAAAACCAAAGAAATAGAAGAAGTTTCTTTTTTTATTTTATTTAAAAGTTGAAAATTAATTCCTTCCCATTCGGAAGAATAAATTCCATGAGAATTGTTTATTCCAACAGATAACATATCTACTCCTAAATCAGACATAAGTTTACAAGCAAAAGGATCAGCCAAAGAATTATTATTATTTTGCAAATTAAAATTTTGTTCCTCTTCATCCCCAATATTTCCTATTTCAGACTCAACTAAAACTCCTTTTAAATTAGCATATTTAACAATTTTTTGGGTTTTTTTTAAATTTTCTTCTAAATTATAATTACTACCGGCAAACATAACAGAATTAAAACCCACATCAATAGCTTTAAATACAGAATCAAATGTTCCATGATCTAAATGCAAAATAATAGGAATAGTAATATTATAAAAAATAACCATTTCTTTTATCAAATTATAAACACATTTAAATCCGCCCATATAATTAATTGAATTTTCAGTAAAACCCAAAATAATAGGTGATTTTAATTCTTGTGCAGTTTGTAAAACTGATTTTGCCCATTCCAAATTATTAATATTAATTTGCGCTATTGCATATTTTTTTTCTTTGGCATCTAAAATTATTTTTTTATTGCAATTTTTCATAAACTATACTATACAAGTGATCTTCTTTCAATATTTGAAAAATAATAAAAATTAACTAATTATTGTTATTTTTAAAAAAAATAAAAAAATTTTTTAAATTTTTATAAATTTTACAAAAATAATTATAATTTTAATAATTATCTAAAAATTTATAAAAAAATAAATCCAATTTAAAAATAAAATTTCATTAATATAATATATATTGTAATATAATATGATACCAAATAAAATATAAAATATTTTATATAAAAAATATTTTTTATATAAAAATTAAATAATTGTTCAAAAATAAAAATATAAAATAAAATAAACAAAATATATTAATTTTATTTCTTTTTTATCAAAAAAAATGAATTCATAAGAAAAAAATACTTTTTTAAAAATAACAGTAAATTCATATAAAAATGATAAAATTGATTAAATATTATGGTATAATTATTATATATAAGTTTAAATTATCTGAGTGTAATCAAATATAAAATAAAAATTTTTAAAAAATATAATTTTAAGAAAAAAAGAGGTTAATAATTTTACCAATGTCAAACAAACACAATTATAACGCTGATAGTATCCAAATTTTAGAAGGATTAGAAGCTGTAAGAATGAGACCTGGAATGTATATAGGTTCTACTTCTGAAAAAGGATTATATCATCTAGTATGGGAAATTATTGATAATTCTATAGATGAAGCTTTAGCTGGTTTTGCTGATGAAATTAGTTTAGAAATTTTTCCAAAAAATATTATTCGTATTTCTGATAATGGAAGAGGAATACCAATAGATATTCATCCTAAAACTAATAAACCGGCTGTAGAAACAATTTTAACCACTTTACACGCAGGAGGAAAATTTGATAATTCTTCTTACAAAGTTTCTGGAGGACTTCACGGAGTAGGAGCTTCTGTAGTAAATGCTTTATCTTCTAATTTTGAAGTTGAAATTCATTTAAATAATAAAAAATATTATCAAAAATATGAAAAAGGGAACCCCACAACTGATCTAAAACTAATAGGAGCAACAACAAAAAAAGGAACTACAATAACTTTTGAACCTGACAATACAATATTTAAAGAATTGGAAAACTTTTCTTATCGTTTTGATATTTTAAAAAACAGAATCCAACAATTGGCTTTTTTAAATAAAAACATTAAATTAAATATTATAGATAAAAGAATAATTCCTGATAAAATTTTTAATTTTTATTATCAAGGCGGAATTAAAGAATATCTTGATTATCTAAATGAAAATAAAAAAATTTTAAACAAAAAAATTTATCAAGAATATAATAACGATGATGTTTTTTTCGAAATTGCTTTTCAATATTCCGAAGTTTATTCAACTAATATATATTCATTTGCTAATAATATTCCTACACATGAAGGCGGAACACATGAAGAAGGATTTAAAATGGCATTAAATAGAATTTTAACAAAATACGCAAAAGAAAAAAATCTTCTAAAAAAAGAAATGAGTTTTATAGGAGAAGATACTTTAGAAGGTATAACAGCCATTATTTCCTTAAGACATCATAATCCTTCATTTGAAGGGCAAACAAAAGCCAAATTAGGAAATGTAGAAATAAAAACATTAATTTCAAAAATATTTGGAGAATTCTTAGAAAGATATTTATTAGAAAATCCTCAAGAATCAAAAAAAATAGTAGAAAAATGTTTATTAGCAGTAAAAGCACGTATAGCTGCCAAAAAAGCAAGAGAATTAACTAGAAGAAAATCTCCACTAGATTCTTTAGGATTTGCTTCTAAACTAGCTGATTGTTATATAAAAGATCCTGCTCTATCAGAATTATTTATAGTAGAGGGAGATTCAGCAGGTGGTTCAGCAAAACAAGGAAGAGATTCAAAATTTCAAGCAATTTTACCATTAAAAGGTAAAATAATAAACGTAGAAAAATCTAGATTAGAAAAAACATTAAGCAATAAAGAAATTATTTCATTAATACAAGCAGTAGGCACAGGAATAGATAAAGAATTTAACTTAAGTAAAACACGATATGGTCGTATAATTATAATGACAGATGCAGATGTTGATGGAGCTCATATAAGAACATTACTTTTAACCTTCTTTTTCAGAAATTTAAGACCATTAATAGAACAAGGTTATATATTTTTCGCAAATCCTCCTTTATATAAAGTTCAACAAAATAAAAAAATAAAATATTTATTTAATGAAGAAAATCTAAAAAAATTTTTAGAAAAAAACAAACAAAATAAATTTTATTTACAAAGATATAAAGGTTTAGGAGAAATGAATCCAGAACAATTATGGGATACTACTATGAATCCAGAAACTAGAACTTTATTGCAAGTTAAATTAGAAGATGCTGTAGAAGCAGACAGAACTTTTAATATGTTAATGGGAGATGAAGTTTCTTCAAGAAAAATATTTATCCAAGAAAATGCTATATACGCAGACATAGATATTTAATGTTTTAAAAAAAATAAATAAAATTTATGTTTATATATAAATCATAAGTAAATAAATTTTATTTTTTTGAGTTTTTTTATTTAATTATAACTTACAGAAAAAGGCGATTAAAAATGTCAGAAAAAATCAAAAAAAACAATTCTTTAAATAATATGGATAACCAAAATAATATCCAAAACAATTTAGGTATTATAAAAAAAGTAAATATTAACGAAGAAATGAAAAAATCATTTTTAAGCTATGCAATGAGCGTTATAGTATCTAGAGCTTTGCCCGATATAGTAGATGGTTTAAAACCTGTTCAAAGAAGAATTTTATACGGAATGAAAGAATTAGGTATTGTCGCTTCTAGTCAATATAAAAAATCAGCTAGAATTGTAGGAGATGTAATAGGTAAATTTCATCCACATGGTGATAGCAGTGTTTATGAAGCAATGGTAAGAATGGCACAAACTTTTAATTTTCGTTACGTATTAATACAAGGTCATGGTAATTTTGGTTCAATTGATGGGGATTCTGCTGCTGCTATGCGTTATACTGAAGTAAGAATGTCTAAATTAGCTATGGAATTAATAAAAGAAATAGATCAAAACACTGTAGATTTTGTTAATAATTATGACGAAAGCGAAAAAGAACCAACTATTCTTCCAACTAGTTTTCCAAATCTTTTAGTTAATGGTTGTTCTGGTATTGCTGTAGGTATGGCAACTAATATTCCTCCGCATAATTTAGGAGAAGTTATAGATGCTTTAATAGCTTATATAAATAATAAAAATATAGATACAAAAGAATTATTAAAATATATTAAAGGTCCAGATTTTCCTACAGGTGGAGAAATCTCTGGATTAAATAATTTAATTGAAGCTTATGAAACAGGAAAAGGAAAAATTTATATTAGCGCTAAAACTAATATTGTAAAAAATGATAAAAACAAATATTCTGTAATAATAACTGAAATTCCTTATCAAATTAAAAAAAGCTTGTTAATAGAAAGAATAGTAACCTTAGCAAAAGACAAAATTATTGACGGCATTACAGATTTAAGAGATGAATCTTCTAATCGAAAAGGTATTCGTATTGTTATAGACCTAAGAAAAGATATAAATCCGAATGTTTTTTTAAATAAACTGTACAAATACTCACAAATAAGAACATCTTTTAATTTTAATATGATTGCATTAATCAATAAAGCTCCTCAATTAGTAAATTTAAAAACGATATTAAAAGAATTTTTTTCATTTAGAATTAATGTTATAAACAGACAAAAAACATTTGAATTAAAAAAAGCAGAAACAAAGAAACATTTAATAGGAGCTTCAGTAAAAGTATTAAATGATATAGACCACGCTATAAAATTAATTAAATATTCAAAAGATGCTAAAACTGCTCAATTAAAATTAATGGAAAATTATAATTTTGATGAAGTTCAAAGTAAATACATTTTAGACATGAGTTTGCAAAAAATAACTAATTTAGAAATAGAAAAAATTAAAAAAGAAGAACAAAATCTATTATTACAAATAAAAGAATTTAAAAGTATTATTGAATCTCAAAACAAAAAAGAAAAAATATTGAAAAAAGATTTATTAAGAATAAAAAAAATATTTAACGATGAAAGAAAAACTATTTTAAATAAAGAAAATAATATAGATATACAAGAAGAAGATTTAATAAAAGAAGAACGTATTTTAATAACTATCACAAACAAAGGATATGCAAAAAGATTAAATTTAGACACTTACAAAAAACAAAATAGAGGTGGAAAAGGAATTAGCGGAATTAAAATTAATGAAAATGATTTTGTAGAACATTTCGTTATAACTTCTACTCATGATTACCAATTATTTTTTACAAATAAAGGTAAAGTATATCAATTAAAAGGTTATCAAATACCTTTGTGTTCTCGACAATCCAAAGGAATTCCTTTAATTAACTTAATTTTTTTAGAAGAAGGAGAATTTGTAACTTCTCTAACAAGTGTTAAATCTTTTAAACAAGTAAATGATTTTTTAGTATTAATAACTAAAAAAGGATTAATTAAAAGAAATTTAATTAAAGAATATGAAAATATAAGAAATAACGGTAAAAGAGCTTTTGTTTTAAAAAACAATGATGAAGTTTTATCGGTTTTAAAAACTTCAGGAAAACAAGAAATTATTTTAGCAGCTTCCAATGGAAAAGCTATTCGTTTTAATGAAAATTCTATTAGAAAAACTACAAGAATGGGTTCAGGAGTTATAGGAATGAGATTAGAAGAAAATGATAGTGTTGTTGGTTCTTCTATTGTTTCTTCAGAAAAACAAGATATATTAGTAGTAACTGAATTCGGATATGGTAAAAAAACTAAAATAAATGAATATAAAAAACAAAAAAGAGGCGGAAAAGGGACTAAAACTTTAAAAATAACTTCTAAAAATGGAAAATTAGTAACTTTAAAAACAGTTTTATCAGATGAAGAATTAATATTAATTTCTGATAGAGGAAAAGTAATAAGAATAGAAATGAATAAAATACCTACTACTAAATCTAAAATAGCACAAGGCAATATATTGTTTAAATTAGACCAAAATGATAAATTAGTTAACGTTGTAGTAGTAAAAAAAGAAGAAGAAGGAATTAATAATATATAAATAAAATAAATCTTCAATATTTTTTATATAAAATTATTTTTAAAACAAAACATAATATTACAATTAAATACAAAAAAAATTAATAATATGATAAAAAAAAGTAATAAAATTATAAATTGTGGCACAAAAATTTCAAACAAAACCTCTGAAACAAAAAAAGAAGGTTTTTCTTTTATGGAAAAAATAAAAAATAATAAAAAATATAAAAATAAAAATATTATTATTTTATTAGAAGGTTGTGTAGGTTCAGGTAAAACAATTTTTGCAAAAGGAATAGGTAAAAATTTGAATATTAAACAAAATATAAATAGCCCTACTTTTGTTTTATCAAAGATTTACAAAACTAAAAACAGAAAATTATATCATTTAGATCTTTATAGGTATATTTCATCAAATACCGAAGATAAAACAATAATTTTTTTAATAGAAGAATTATTAGAAAATATTGAAAAAAACGATATTATTTTAATAGAATCTTGTAAAGACATAAGTAATTTGATTAATTTTTGGAATTTTAAAATTAATTTTATTTTTATAAATGAAAAAACAAGGAATATTTCGTTAAAAGAAAAAATAAATTATGAATGAATAAAAAAGGATTTTACAAATAATGAATATTCAAAATAAAAAAAAATATATTATTATAGATATTTCTACAGATATGCAATTAGTTGTATTATTTGAAAAAGAAAAAATAATTTGTATTAATAAATTTTTAAATAAAAATAATTTTGTTTCTAACGTAATTCCAATAATTCACCAAACATTAATAAACAATAATACAAATTTACAAGATTTATGTAATATTATTGTAGGGATAGGCCCAGGTTCTTATATAGGTACACGTCTAGCTGTTGTTACATCTAAAATTTTAGCTTTAGAATTGAATATTAAATTATATAAAATAAGTAGTTTATTACTTTTATCTAGCGGTTTTAAAGAATTTAATCATTCTATCACTCCTAAAATTTATGCAAAAAATGGTTTTTTTTATAGTTTAAGTTTAAAAAATAATAAATTTTTATTATACGAAAATATTTATAAGGAAGATTTTTTAAATAATTTTCCTAATCATTTTGCATTAAATCAAAATAATTTTAATATATCGATAAAAAACATTCTTTTTCATATGGAAAAAGTAATCGATCCGCATCTTTTAATTCCACAATATTATAATAATTAATGTTAAAACAATATTAAAATTCAAAATTTTAAAAAAATACTGATTTCAAAAGGTGTTAAAAAATGAATATACTATCAATTGAAACAAGTTGTGATGAAACAAGTATAGCTATTACTCAAAATGGTAAAAAAATTTTATCAAATATTATTGTTTCTCAAGTAAAATATCATAAAAAATTTGGAGGAGTTGTTCCTGAAATAGCTTCAAGAAAACATTCGGAAAATATTACTTTAATTTTGAAAGAAGCACTTGATAAATCTAAATTAAAAATTCAAGAAATAGATTTAATAGCTGTAACTCAAGGCCCTGGATTAATAAGTTCTTTGTTTGTAGGGATAAATGCAGCAAATACATTAGCTTATATCTACCAAAAACCCCTTATAGGGGTTAATCATTTAATAGGGCATATTTATTCAGCTCAAATCGAAAACGATTTAAAATTCCCTTCTTTAGTTCTTTTGATTTCTGGCGGTCATACAGAATTAATTTATATGTCTAATCATTTTAATTTAAAAACTATAGGTTCAACTTTAGATGATGCTGTTGGTGAAGTTTATGATAAAATTGCTAGAAATTTAAACCTAAGTTATCCAGGTGGTCCGATAATAGAAAAAACAGCAAAAAAAGGGGAAGATATTTTCCATTTTACAAGACCTTATCTCAAAAATAAAAATTTAAATTTTAGTTTCTCTGGATTAAAAAGTCAAATTATAAATTTTATTTCTCAAAAACCCCAAGATTTTATTTCAAAAAATATCAACAATATATGCGCTTCTTTTCAAGAAAGTATTAGCGATGTTTTAATAGAAAAAATAAAAAGAGCTATAGCTAAATTTTATATTAAACAATTAATTATAGTAGGTGGAGTCGCTTCTAACAAATTTTTACAAAAAAAAATAAAAAATAATTTTAAAAATTTAGAAATAATAATTCCAAGTCAATTGTATTGTACTGATCAAGCAGCTATGATAGGAATTGCTGCTTTTTATCAATACAAAATAATTAATAAAATTGAAACAAAATATAATTTAAAGGAAAATTATATTTCATTTTTTTAAAATTATTAAAAATAGGGGGTATTTAAAATTAAATGCTTAAAGAATCAAATTTCATAAAAACCATAATAGAGAAAGATATAAAAAAAAAAAAATATAATAAAATAATAACTCGTTTTCCTCCGGAGCCAAACGGATTTCTGCATTTAGGTCATGCAAGAGCTATTATAATAAATTTTGAATTAGCGAAATATTTTAATGGAATTACTTATTTAAGATATGACGATACAAATCCATATAAAGAAAAAAAAATATTCATAGACGCTATCGCTAAAGATATAAAATGGTTAAATTATAAACCTGAAAAAATTTTTTTTACTTCAGATTATTTCGAAGAAATTTTTCAAAAAGCTGTTTTGTTAATTAAAAAAAACAAAGCTTTTGTAGATGATTTAAAAGAAACAGAAATCAAAGAATATAGAGGAGATTTGAATAAACCTGGAATAAACTCTCCTTTTAGAAACAGAAGCATAGAAGAAAATCTAGATTTGTTTTATAAAATGAAATCAGGTTTTTTTAAACAAAAAGAAAAAGTTTTAAGAGCAAAAATAGATATGTCTAGTCCGAATATGAATTTCAGAGATCCTGTAATATATCGTATTTTAGATTCTTATACTATTAAACAAAAACATCATTTTATTTACCCTTCCTATGATTTTTCACATCCTTTAGCAGATTCTATTGAAAAAATTTCGCATTCTTTATGTTCTTTAGAATTTGAAGACCATAGACCCTTATATAAATGGTTTTTAAAAGAAACAGAAATGAATCATATTCCTAAACAAATAGAATTTGGACGTTTAAATATAACAAACACTTGCCTAAGCAAAAGAAGTTTAAATTTTTTAGTAGAAAATAAATTGGTTGAAGGTTGGGATGACCCCAGAATGCCAACTTTAATAGGAGCAAGAAAAAAAGGTTTACCTCCAGAAGCTATTAAAAAATTTATTTTAAATACTGGTTTGTCTAAAAATAATAGTTTTGTAGATATTAATATGTTAAATTCTTGTGTTAGAGAATTTTTGCAAAAAACAGCTAAAAAAGCGATTTCAATAATAAATCCTTTAAAAATTACAATAATTAATTATCCTGAAAATAAAACAGAAATAAGAGAAGTAGCGTTTAATGAAAATTTAAATCCTAACGAAAAAAGAAAAATATTTTTTTCAAAACATATTTATATCGAAAAAAACGATTTTGAATTAATCAAAAAAGATAAAAAATCTAAAAAACTACATTTAAACGAAGAAGTTAGATTATTATATTTTTATTTTATAAAAGCAGTTGATATTATCTATGATAAATCAGGAGAAATAAAAGAAGTGTTAGCTACATACGACATTAAAACAAAAAGTGGTAGTGGTTTTAACGAAAGAAAACCGAACGGCACTATTCATTTTTTAAACCAAAAAAATACTCAAAAAGCTATTTTTAATTTTTTCCAACCTATTTTTAATAACACTAATCCTAAAGATTTTTCTAAAGAATTTAACCATAATTCTTGGCAAAAAAAAGAAGTTTTAATAGAAAAAGAAATAAATTTAAATATAAAAAACGAAAAATTTCAATTTATTAGGAAAGGTTTTTTTCATTTAGATTTAGAAAATAAAAATTCTAAAATACCAAATTTTAACGAAATCGTACCTTTAAAAAAATTATATTAATTTTAAAAAAAAAAGAAACAAAATTTATAATTTTCATTATAAATTTTGTTTCTTTTTTTTTTTATAAATATTAAAATTTCATAAATATTAAATTTGTATATTGTAAAACAGTGGGAAGAAAATACTAGATAAAATAACTATTATATCTCCACCTAATCTTGTAGCTATTTGCGCATAAGGCATTAAATGTAAAGATTTGGAAGCTTCTAAAATAGCAATATTACCAGCTCCACCAATACTATTAGCACAAAGACCAGCAGCAATAGAGGATTGAACAGGATAATAACCTATTTTATTTCCTATAATAGCTGCAGATGTTGCAGTAATAACAACACATAAAACACATATAACTAAGAACGGAATATTATAAAAAGCATTGATAACTTTATTAATATCTATACCCGTACCAACCAATATTAAAATAGTAGGAGTAAATGTTTTTGTTATAAATGTAGAAGCTTGATTAGTACAATTAACAAAATAAGCAGGTACTATATCGCAAAATTTAAAGAATAAAACTAACAATACTAAGAAAATAATAGTAGGAGGTATATAATTTTCAATATTAAAAGGTAAACATCTTATTAAAAGATTCCTTAAAATACTACTAGTAACATATAAAACAAAAATAGAAATAAATCCAGTAGCTAAACCAGGATAAGTTATTTTACTTTCGGATTCTTGCGGATCGCCAGATTTGTTATTGGAATTAACATTTTGTTTATTAATAAACTTTTTTTCTAAACTGCCATCTGGGCTATCAAAACGAGTATTTCCTAAGAATTTTTTAATTAAACCAGCTAAAATAACACTAAAAATACCACTAATTAATAAAGCAGGTATAATATGAGATTTAAATCTTTCTTCGAAAAGAGTATTACCTTGAGAAAAAATCATAGTCAAAGGAATTATTCCACAAGTTAATCCACCACTAGCGATAGGTACAAAAATATAAAAAATAGAATTTATGAAAAAATTATAATCACTTCCTTGAACACCATTTATTCCACCAATAGGTTTAAAAAAATAACCCATTATGCCTACTGAAATACAAGAAATAATCAAAGAGATCATAACTAAAGGTAAAAATCTTTTAAAAGCTCCGTTTAACATATCTTTTTTAATATTTAAAAGACTACCTGATATTAAAGCAGAAACAAAAAATTCAGAAAATCCAATACCAGAAGAACTATTTAAAAAAGATGCTTTTGCTTTAAAAGCTTGTTGAAAATGAGTAATCCAGGAAGTTTCTGGAAAGAATTTATAATTCAACAAAAAAGCAGGCACTAATAAACATAAAATAGCACTTCCACCTATATCTTTAATAATAGGAGTTCTATCAGCTATAAATTTAAAAATAGCTGCTAAAATCATTATAAAGAATAACATAGACATAGCATTGTGCCAAAAATTATTATTAAAAGTATTTTTTTCGAAATTATAGGATAAATAAATATGAGCTATTCCTAAAAAACAAAATAACAAAATTATTGAAAATGGAAATCCTAAAATAGTATTTTTTTGTGGAGAATTTGTAATTATTTTTTCTTGTTTTTTATTACAATCATCAGTAGAACAAGATATTTTTGAACTTTTTGTTTTCATATTGTGCTAATGAAATTTCCTTTCAAGCGAAACTTAACATTTTATTTTTATATTAATAATTATAAATTGAAAAAATTTTTTTTCTAAAATTTAAAATAACTAAAAAACATTAATTTATCAAAAAACAAACAATAAATAATAAAATTAATAAACTAAAAATTATTAAAAAAATTAATTTTGTAGTTTTCTTAATAAATGAAAAACAAAATCAAAAACTGTTTTAGGATCGCGAGAAGTAATAAAATTTCCACTAGTAACAGAGCTTTTTTCTGGACAATAAAAACCATCATAAATGTATTTTTGATAACCAGGATAACAAGTAAACTTATGATTTTTAAGTAAATTTAATTTACCTAAAAAAGAAGGTGCAGCACAAATAGCTCCTATAATTTTTTCATTTTTAGCAAAATATTCAATAATGTTAAAAATTTTTTTAAGAGAAAAATCATTTTTCTCAAACAACATTTGAACATAAGGTCCTCCAGGTAAAATCAAAAAATCATATTCATCCAATTTTATTTTGTCTATATGAATATCAGCTTTAACTTGAAGTTTTTGAGAAGAAAAAACATTTAACGATTCATTTATAGTAGTACTTATAACTTCAAAATTTTCTTTTTTTAATAAAGCTCTTGTTACCAAAGCTTCGCAATCTTCAAAAAAATTATATAAAATTAATAATCCTTTTTTCATAAAAAAATACTTCATACTTATATTCAAAAAATAGTATATTAATTAAAAAATTAATGTTTTTTAAAAAAATATAATATTAAAATGAATTTTCCTTTCTTATTTATTTTTTTATAATAATAAAATTAAATTAAAAAAATTTATATTTTTTTAATAAACAGAAATTTATTATTTTTTTTAAAATTTTTAACTAATTTTATTTTCTAACAGGAAATTTTAATTTGTAATATAAATATAATTCTTCAGGATTATTCTAACATTAGTTTTTCTTTTTTTCAATGATTTTAAATTTTTATAAAACCGAATTAATTATACTAGTAACTTTTGTATTTATATCTTTCGTACTTTCTTTTTTATATTGGTCGAAATAAATAGGGTGATGAATAAATAATTCTACTTTTTTCTTACGAAACCAACATTTACCTCTCATCTCGCAAACACCCTTTAAACTAATAGGTAAAATAACAGCCTCACTCATAGTTGTTATACGAAAAGCTCCATCTAATGATTCTTTTATAAAATCACTTTTTTTATTTTTAATTCCCCCTTCATGAAAAATAACCATAGATAAACCTTGTTTAATATTTTTAGAAGCTTTAATAATATTTTTAATAGTTTCTTTTACATTATTTCTAACAATTTTCAAACAACTAGTAGATTCAAAACAAAAACTCAAAAAAAATCCTAAAAAACCTTTATATAATTCATCTTTAGGAGAAAAAGCCACTACTGTAGGGACAATAGAAGCAATAATAAAAGCATCTAAATGACTTTTGTGATTAGAATAAATAATTAATTTATTTTCTTTAGGAAATAAATGCATATTATGAACTTTAATGTTAATTCTAAAAAATCTTATAATCAATTTAGAAATACTTTTTATAACATTTTTTTTAAAAGGATGATCAACCCTTAATATTCTAATGATGAACATACAAATAAAAAAAACAAAAAATACTGTTAACCAAGCGAAAAATATACTTAAAAAAAAACGAAAAAATAATAAAAATATTTGAATAATGAAATTTTCAAATACAACGAACGGCCAAATAAAAAAAAATATAAAAGATATGCAAAAAATAAAACTAAACATTTGTCATCATTTCCTCATTCATTTTATAAATTTATTTAATTAATATTATAAAATTTTATTTTTAGTGCTAATATAAGTTATAAAAATTAAAGAATCTATAACTTTTTTTTCTTTAATAAGAAAATCATTATAATTAAAATTTGGAAAAAAAGAATCTCCTTGATATCTTCTTAAAACATGCGTCAAATACATTGTGTGTGTATATGGTAAAATAAATTTATAAATTTGACTACCACCTATAATTATAATATTTTTTTTTTTATAAAAATATTTTTGTACAAATTTTTTTAAATCATTAATAATGATTCCATCAGATAATTTATTGTTTTCAAATTTACTTAAACTAGCAATATAAACATTTTTAAAAGGAAATTTTTTATCTTTATAATATGTTTTTAAAGATTCATAAGTCCGAAAACCCATTAAAACATCTTTATTAAGAGTTTTTTGTTTAAAAAAATTAAGATCCTCTTTATAATGCCAAGGTAATTTGTTTTTATTACCTATAAGAAAATTACCATCTAAAGCAGCAATTAAACTAATCATACAGCAATATCTCCTTTTATAGGACCGTAAGAACAATAATTTTTTAACTCAAAATCTTCAAATTTAAAATCTTCTATTTTTTTAACATAAGGATTTAAAAACATAAAAGGCAAAGGTAAAGGTTTTCTTTTTAATTGCATTTGAACTTGTTTTAAATGATTAAAATAAATATGTGCATCCCCTATTGTATGACAAAACTCATGAGCTTTTAAGTTGGTAACTTGTGCTACCATCATTAATAACAAGGAATAAGAAGCAATATTAAACGGTATTCCTAAAAAAACATCTCCACTTCTTTGATATATTTGTAAAGATATATTATCCTTTTGAACAAAAAATTGCATCAAAATATGACAAGGAGGTAAAACCATTTTTTCTATTAAAGGGACATTCCAAGAAGAAATAATCAAACGTCTTGAAGTAGGATTGATTTTAATTTCTTCAATAATTTTAGATAATTGATCTACACCTGAAAAATCACGCCACTGTTTTCCATAAATAGGTCCTAAATCACCAAATTTCATTGCAAATTGTTTATCTTCTTTAATTTTTAAAATAAATTCATCTATTTTTTCATTTTTAAAAAAAGCAGATTGACTATACTTTTTATAAGGCCATTCATTCCAAATATTAACATCATTTTTTACTAAATAACGAATATTGGTATCTCCTTTAATAAACCAAATTAATTCATGAATAATTGCTTTTAAATACATTTTTTTAGTAGTTAATAAAGGAAAACCTTTTCGTAAATTAAATTTCATTTGATGACCAAATATTCTTTTAGTTCTGACTTGTGTGCGATTATCAGAATCAATTCCTTTTTTCAATATTAAAGAACATAAATTTAAATATTGTTTCATATTAAGAAATCCTTTTTTCGTTATTTTATTAATATTTTTTAAAATAAAGAAAAAAATAATTATAACAATTCATTGAAAAAAATTTTATAAAAATAAAAAAAATTAATTTTTTGTTTTATATTTATAAAATTTTTTATGGCGGAGAAAGAGGGATTCGAACCCTCGCATCTATTGATCTACACGCTTTCCAAGCGTGCCTCTTAAGCCACTTGAGTATTTCTCCAAAAATAACTATTATAAAATATTATAAAAACTAAAAATATACTTTTTTTATATTTATAAAAATATAAATATAAAAAAAGCAATAAAAAATAAAAAATTAGTTAAATATTATTATTATTTTTTTAATCTAAAAACTTCTTTAGCAATAGTAATTTCTTCGTTTGTAGGAATAACCATAATTTTAACAGATGATTCTTTAGAAGAAATTATTCTCTCTTCTCTACTTTGAGAAACATTTAATTCAGGATCCAAACTCATTCCTAAAATTTCTAAACGTTCAACAATTTTATTTCTAACGAAAGAAGAGTTTTCCCCTATTCCAGCTGTAAAAACAATAGCATCTATTCCTTTTAATAAAACATAATAACTTGAAATATAATCAACTATCCTTTTTGTTTGTATTTCAAAAGCTAAAAGAGCTTGTTTATCGTTATTTTGAGAAATCATTTTTTCTAAATCTCTTGCATCATTAGAAATACCAGAAACTCCTAATAAACCAGATTTTTTATTTAAAATATCTAAAATTTCGTCAACATTTTTATTTTCTTTTTCTGAAAGAAAAGAAATAATAGTAGGATCTATATTACCGCTTCTAGTACCCATAGGCACACCTTCTAAAGGAGTAAAACCCATAGAAGTATCAATAGATTTACCATCTTTAATAGCTGTAACAGAAACTCCATTACCTATATGACAAACAATAATTTTAAATTTTTTACTATTTAAAATTTCTTCTATTCTTTGTGAAATATAACTATAAGAAAGACCATGAAAACCATATTTTCTTATTTTATATTTTTTATAAAATTCATAAGGAATAGCATATAAAAAATTTTCTTCTGGAATATCAGAATGAAAAGTAGTATCAAAAACTCCTACCTGAAAAACTTTAGGCAAAATTTTTTTAAACAATTTTATACTTAAAAGATTAGAAGGATTATGGAGAGGAGCTAAGTTACTTATCTTTTCAATTTTCACAATATTTTCATCAGTCAATATAGCAGAACTTTTAAATATCTCTCCACCTTGAACAATCCTATGACCTATGCCTTCGATTTCTTCTAATTTATTTATAAATTTATTCTCAATTAAACTATCTAATATTATTTTAATAGCTTGTTGATGATCATTAATAAATAAAATTTTCTTTTTTTTTTTATTTTCTAAATCAAGATTAAAAATAGCATCTTTAGAACCAATTTTTTCTATTGAACCTTTGCACAATACCTTTTCTGAAGGAATTTTTAACAATTGAAATTTTAAAGAAGAACTCCCAGCATTAACAGACATTATTTTCATAAAGATTTTATTTACTCCTTCTTATAAAGAAATTTAATTTCAATAACGAATTGAAATAAAAATTTTTATTTATTTTTAATTTTTTAAAAAAAATAAAATTTTTAAACTAAATTAGTATCAAAAAAAATAAAATTTTTAAAAAATAAATTATAAAATTATGTTATTAAAATAAAATAATTAATTTAATATAAAAAAATTTTATAATTTATTTTTTTAAAAAAATTCTACAAAATATTAAAAAAATTTAAATGTTTAACAATTTGAAAACATAAAAAAAATAAAAAATATATCAAAAACTAAAAATAATGTGGAGCGGAAGAGGGGAATCGAACCCCCGTTTTATGCTTGGCAAGCACATGTAATAACCACTATACGACATCCGCACAAGTTTTTACAATTTGTATAACATATTATATTCAATATATTATATTAAAAAAAGAATAAATAAACAAAAATATTACTTAAACTTAATATTTTTTATTATATTTATATTTAATTTATTTATATTAATTTTAAATTCTTAAAATTTGAAAAATATAAATATAAAATATAACATTATAATATTAAATTTAATTTTTTTTTTATTAATTTAATATTAAATATTATTTAAGAATCTCTCTCATTGAAAAATACAAAAATAATTAAGTTTTATTTGTAAAAAAGTTTAAATAAAATAAAATACTATTCAAATATAAAGCCACAAACACTAATTAGTCTATCATAATTTATATTATGAATCTATTTTTTTTTAAAAAAAATATAAATTTTTTACATTTTCAAAAAAATTGTATCAAATATTGTTCATTTTTAAAATAAATATTATATAATTAGAAAGGTTATTAAAACTAAATAAATTTCATAAAAATAGGAGTATTTTTTATCTAATGGATCAAAAAAGTAAATCACAAAAATTTCAAGGTATTGTAAAATGGTTTAGACCTGACATAGGTTATGGTTTTATAACAAACATAAAACCTATTCAAAAAAACGATAGCGAAACTGAAACATCAGAACAAATTAACAACGAAAACAATGAACAATCAAAAGAATGGAACAATTGGGAACAAAATGATATTTTTTGTTATCACAAGTCTATAATTTCAGGCAGTAAAAACGAATACAATTCATCAAATAATATTGATAGAAATGACAGCAATTTTAAACAATTACAAAAAGGCGAAACTGTTGAATTTGTAATTAGAGAAATTAAAGGAAGACCTCAAGCTGTAGATATTATAGTAATAGAAGAAAAAAACTAATAGATATTTTTAAAATATTTATTTAAATTAATTTTAATAAAAAAAGACTTTTCAAAAGTCTTTTTTTATTAAAGAAGTTTTATATTTATAAAAAAAATGATTTTTTAAATTTTTATAAAAAAATAAAATATACAGGAGGATTTTATTTTGCAAAAATTTAGCACCGAATCAGTAACCAAGGGACATCCAGATAAAGTAGCAGACCAAATTTCGGATGCTTTATTGGATGCTTTTTTACAAAAAGATCCTGATGCGAAAATCGCTATAGAGACAGTAGTTACTAAAAAAACAGTTATTGTTTTAGGAGAAATAAAAACAAATTTCGCTATAGATAATGAAAAAATTGAATTTATAATTCAAAAAACAATAAAACAAATAGGTTACGACAAAAAAGAAGAAAATTTTTCTTATAATGATTTGAAAATTATTAATTTAATACATGAACAATCTGAAGAAATTAACAAAGTGGTTCAAAAAAAAGGAGCCGGTGATCAAGGAGTAATTTTTGGTTATGCAACCGATGAAACACCTTTATTTTTACCACTTAGTTTTTACTTAACTAGAAATTTATCACTTAAACTTACAGAATTAAGAGAAAAAAAAATTTTACCTTTTCTAAGACCAGACGGTAAAGTTCAAATAACTTTTAATTACGATAATAATAATAAAAAAATTTTATCTATAGATTCCATTATAATTTCTTCTCAACATGATAAAAATATTCAATTAACAAAAATAAAAAATGAAATTATAGATAAAATTATAAAAAAAGTAATAAATAAATCTCTAATTAATGAAAAAACTAAATTTTATATTAACCCTTCAGGTAAATTTACTAATGGAGGACCTAATGCAGATACAGGTTTAACAGGTAGAAAAATTATACAAGATGCTTACGGAAGCGAAGTTCGCCATGGTGGAGGTTGTTTCAGCGGAAAAGATCCTAGTAAAATTGATCGTTGTGCAGCTTATATGGCAAGATACTTAGCTAAAAATATTGTAGCATCAGGAATTTGTAATAAATGTGAAATTCAAATTTCTTATTCTATAGGTATAGAAAAACCTGTAGGATTGTTTATTAATACTTTCAAAACTAATAAAGTTTCAGAAAACTTAATAAAAGAAATTATTGAAAAAAATTTTGACTTAAGTCCGGAAGGTATCAAAAAAAAATTAAATTTAACAAAACCAATTTTCCAAATAACTGCCAGAGAAGGACATTTTGGCAGAAATGATGACTTATTTCCTTGGGAAAATACAAATCAAAAATTACTTTTCCAAAAATTGTTACAAAAAAATAATTAAAAATTTTAAATTTTTATACAACAAAATTATAAAAAATATAAATAAAAAAATTTTAACACAAATTAATTAAAAAAATATAAAAAGGTATTTTAAATAAATGAAAAATAAAAAATTAGTTAAAGAAGTAATTTCTAGAGAAAAAGATTTTGGTCAATGGTATTCTGATGTTTGTTTAAAATCAGAATTGATTGACTATTCTGATGTTAAAGGTTTTTTTATTTATTTACCTTACGGATATGCAATATGGGAGTTAATTCAAAAATTTTTAAACAAACATTTAAAAAAAAGCAATCACCAAAACGTTTATTTTCCTTTCTTATTGTCAGAAAATATTTTTAAAAAAGAACAAGAACACATTAAAGGTTTTTCTCCTGAAATTATTATTATTGATAAAATAGGAGAAAAACAATTACCAGAAAAATTAATCATTAGACCAACTTCTGAAGTATTATTTTCTCGTTATTATTCAAAAAAAATAACTTCTTACAGAGAACTACCTAAATTATTTAATCAATGGTGTAGTGTAATACGTTGGGAAAAATCTAATAAACCATTTTTAAGAAGTAAAGAATTCTTATGGCAAGAAGGCCATACAGCTCATGAACACAAACAAGAAGCTTTAAAAGAAAGCATTGAAATTTTAAATTTATACAAAAAATTGGGAAAAAACTTACTTGCAATTCCTTTCGTTTCTGGACAAAAAACAGAATCAGAAAAATTTAAAGGAGCAGAAGTAACTTTTTCAATAGAAGCTTTAATGTATGATAAACAAGCTTTACAAGCAGGAACTTCTCATTATTTAGGACAAAATTTTTCAAAATCTTTTCAAATAAAATTCCAAAATATAAAGGGAGAAAATAAATTTGTAGAACAAACTTCATGGGGAGTTTCAAGCAGATTAATTGGAGCTGTCATAATGATTCACGGAGACGACGAAGGATTAGTTTTACCTCCATTTATTGCGCCTATACAAATAGTAATTATTCCATTAAAATTAAAAAATTCTGAAATAATACAAAAATCAAAAAAAATATACGAAAAACTAAGTAAAAAATATAGAACCGTATTAGATGAACAAAAAAAAAATATTGGTTGGAAATTCAGCCATTATGAACTAAAAGGTGTCCCTATAAGAATAGAGATAGGACCTAAAGATTTAATGAACAAAGAAATTACAATTTTCATTAGACATAATTTTGAAAAAAAAGTTATTTTAGAACAAAATCTATTCAAAATGATTCCTAATTTATTAAAAAAAATTAATAAAGAAATGTTTGAAAAAGCTTTATCACATTTAAAAACAAATACAAAAAAAGCTAAAAATTATGAAGAATTTAAAAATTATATTAAAAACTATTCAGGATATGTAAAAATGAGTGTATTTGAAAATGAAGCAGAAGAAATCATAAAAAAAGAAACAGGCGCTACAGCAAGAGTAATATTAAAAGAAAAATTAATAACTAAAATATGTCCTGTAACTAAAAAAAAAGCTAACCAAACTATTTTATTCGCTAGAGCTTATTGAATTTATTTCTAATAAAATAAAAATGATTTATTTTTATTATTTTATTTCATTTATAATTAAAAAAATTATATTAATTAAAAATGAAAAAATATAAAAAAGAATATTTTCATAAAAAATTAGAATTTTGTTTTTTTTTCATTATATGATAAAATATATTTAGATAATAATATGTATTTTTATAATAAAAAATAAAAAAACAAAAATAATTATATTATACATAGACTTAAAACAACTAAAAGAGGAAGGTATTAAAAGAATTAATATATGAAAAATGATGATATAAGCGATTATTGTAAAAATAATAATATTATTAACCTATATTTTATACAAAAGATAAGAGGTTATGAAATCAAGTGAGCCCTGCCGTCGTTATATTAATAATTATATTTTTAATTTTATTTAATGCTTTTTTCGCTTCTATAGAAATTTCTTTAGTTTCATTAAGCGAAAATAAAATAAATCTAGAAACAAAAAAAAATAACCCAAAAGCTTTAAGAATAAAAAAAATTAAAGAAAAACCAACTAAATTTTTAACTGTTATACAAGTAATGATTCATATTTTAACTTTTTTTCAAGGTTCAATTTTAAATTCTTATTTATTTATCAAAAATAATAATTATTCTACATGGGATAAATATTTCATTGAAGCAATTGTGATTGTTTTATCGATAATTTTAGGAGAAATTATACCAAAAAGAATAGCTTTGACTTTTCCATTAGGAACAGCTAACTTATTATTAAATTTATTTACTGTAGTTTGTTTTATTACAAAACCCTTAGTTTGGTTTTTAAATTCAATCAGCAATATGATTTTATATTTATTAAGTATAGACCCTAATAAAAAAGAATCTTCAGTCGGAGAAGATGAATTAAGATATTTATTAAATTCTTCTTACCGAACAGGAATTATTGATATTAATGAAAACAACATGATACAAAATATTTTTGATTTTAATAGAACAATAGTTTCGGATATTATGCGCCATAGAAAAGAAATTGTCGCTATTAACTCAAATATTACTAAAAAAGAATTAATTTCTTTCATTTCACGAGAAAAATACACAAGATTTCCAGTATATGAAAAAAATATAGACAAAATAATTGGTATTGTTCATGTTAAAGATCTTTTTAAAGGTTTATTAGGAGAAAATAAAAAATCTAAAATAAAAGAATTTTCGTCTTCTATTGAAGATAAAAATTTTAATATAAAACAATTTCTAAGAAAAGCTCATTTTGTAATGGAATTTCAAAACATTAATGAATTATTCAAAGAAATGAAATTAAAGCAAAATCACATAGCTATTGTTGTTGATGAATATGGTGGAACTTCTGGAATAGTTACTATTGAGGACGTAATTGAAGAAATTTTAGGCGATATAAGAGATGAATATGACAAAAAAAATGTTAAAATTATTAAAATTTCTAATAAAGAATATATTATTAAAGGAACAACTCACTTATCAGAAGTAGAAGAAAATTTAAAAATAGATTTACCGATAGATGATTACGAAACATTAAGTGGTTTTTTGTTAGGACAATTAAAAAAAATGCCAGAAAATGATGAAAAAATAGAAATAATATATAATAATTGGCGATTTAAAGGATTAACTTATGATGGTTTAGTAATAACTAAAGTTAAACTTACTAAATTACCTAATTTACCTAGTATGGTTAAAAATTAAAATACTTTTTAAATTTTATATTAAAAAATAAAATTAAAATTTTGTTTAATTTTATTTTTTTTTTTTTTGTATATTTTTATTATTATTTCTTTTATTTTTATTATGAAAAATTAAAAAAGCTTCTTAGAAAGAATAAAACATTATGAATTTATTATCTTTTGAACAAAAAATGAAATTATTAGAAAAAAAATTAGAAACTAATTTTAAAACCGGTTTGCAAAAAGAGCAATTAAAACAAAAATTTTTAAAATATGGATTAAATAAATTAATCAAATCTAAAAAAAAAAATTTTTTTTCCCAAATATTCCAACAATTAAACAATTTCTTTGTATATATATTATTAATATCTTCTGTAATAACTTTTTTTATAGGAATATTTAATTCACAAAAAGAAGAATTATTTGAAAGTATTTTAATTTTAAGTATAATAATTATTAACGCTTTTTTAGGATTTTTTTACGAAAAAAAAAAAGAAAATTCTTTAAATTTAATAAAAAAGAAAACAAAATCTTACGCTAAAGTTTTGAGAAATAACCAAATAAAATATATTTTGAAAGAAAATTTATTAGTAGGAGATATTGTTTTTTTAGAAAGAGGAAATTTAATTCTCGCAGATTTAAGATTAATAGAATCAAATCAATTAACTATAAATGAATCTATATTAACGGGAGAATCAATACCTGTAATCAAAAATCATCTTTTCGTTAGTTCTTCAAATTCAAACGATATTATTAATCAAAAACATATTGCTTTTATGAATACAATTGTTTTGCATGGTTATGGCAAGGGAGTAGTTATTCAAACAGGAATGAATACTCAAATAGGGAAAATAACAAAACTTATTTTAAATTCAAAAAAAGAAAAAAATCCTTTAGATAAAAATATCGATAAAATAGCTAAAACATTAAGTTTTTTTATAATAATATTAATAAGTTTTGATTTTTTATTGAATATATTTAAATATTATTTTCTAAATAAATATATTAATTTTTTAATTATTAAAAAATTTTTATTATCTTCTATAGCTCTAGCAATAGCTGTAATACCAGAAGGTTTACTAGCAATAGTAAATATTATTTTAGCTTTAGGAATAAAAAAAATTATCAAAAAAAAAGCAATAGTTAAAAATTTAAAATCTTTAGAAACTCTTGGCTCTATAAGTGTTATTTGCACCGACAAAACAGGAACTTTAACGAAAAATAAAATGACTATTAAAAAAATATATTTTTTTCAAGAAAATATTATTATAGACAAATTAAAAAACCATTTATTAACTGAAAATATAATAAATTTAATACATTTTGGTTCAATATGCAATAATAATTATATTATCCAAAAAGAAGAAAATACAATAAATATTAAAAAAATTGATTCAGATCCAGTAGATCAATCTTTTATAGATTTATTATATCTATTCAACATAAACATTAATAAAATATTCAAAAAATACGAAAAATTGAAAGAATTCCCTTTTAATAATGAAAAAAAATTAATGTTAACTATAATTAGAAATAAAAAAAATCAAAAAAAATATATTTTATTAAAAGGAGCAGCCGAAATTATTTTAAAACTTTCAAATAAAATACAAAAAAAAGAGAAAATTGTTCTTAAAAAAAATAATAATCATGAAACAATCTTAAAAGACTTTGATGTCATGGCTAAAGATGGTTATAAAATAATAGGAATTGCTTATGTTAAGATAAATTTTGAAATTCCATTTTTAGAAAACCTTTCAATAGAAGAAATTTTAAAAAAATTAAAAGATGAAATTATTTTTCTATCAGCAGTAGGCATAGAAGATCCTATAAAACAAAATAGTTTAAAAGCTATCAAAAATTTAAAAAAAGCTTTTATAACGCCTATAATGATTACTGGAGATCATTTAATAACAGCAAATAATATTGCTATAAAATTAAATATTTTAAATTCAAAAAAAGATTTATCTATAACAGGAGAAAATTTAGATCTTCTAGAAGAAAAAGAATTTTTAAATAAAATCAAAAATATTAAAGTTTATGCGAGAACTAATCCTAATCATAAATTAAGAATTATTAAAACTTGGCAAAAATTAGGAAATATAGTAGCTATGGTGGGTGACGGAGTAAATGATGCTCCTAGCATTAAAGCAGCAAATATAGGTATTGCAATGGGAATAACAGGCACTGAAGCAACTAAACAAGCCTCAGATATCATTTTAACAGATGATAATTTTAGTACTATTGTAACAGCTATTAAAGAAGGTAGAAATATTTTTAACAATATAAAAAAAAGTATTATATTCTTATTAAGTTGTAACGTAGGAGAAATAATAGTTATATTGTTAACCACTTTTTTTGGTCATATTTTTTTTAACAACAATTTTATTATCTTAAGTGCATTACAATTATTATGGATTAATCTAGTAACAGATTCTTTAGTAGCTATAGCATTAGGAATGGAAAAAAAAGAAGAAAATTTAATGTCAAAAAAACCACGTAATATTAATGATCCTATATTAAATAAAAAATTAATTTTAAAAATTTTTTTAGAAGGAATTATGATAGCGTTATTAACTTTCATAGCAAGTTTTATAGGTTATAAAATTCATAAAAATAATAACCAATATGGACAAATTTTTGCATTTATGGTTTTATCTCTTTCTCAATTATTTCATTCTTTTAATATAAGAAGCAATAAATCTGTTTTTAAAATTAAATGTAATTTTTATTTAATAAATTGCTTTTTAATTAGTGTTTTATTACAAATAATGATTTTCTTAATCCCTTTTTTTAGAAAAAACTTTCAATTAAATTCTTTATCTTTAATAGATATAACTATTATTACTATTTTTTCTGTTTTTCCAATAATAATAATAGAATTATATAAATATATAAAAAAAAAATTAATTAATATAAATTAATTAATTTTTTTTTAATTTTTAAAAATAAATATGTAAATAAAAAAGATACAATAAAAATAGAAAAAAACTTAACATAAATAAAGAATTTTATTCTTTCGGTACTAAATTGAGAAAAAAATAAAATACTTTTTTGGTTGTTAAAAAAAGAAAAACCTGTCCAAACAAGACTTAACAAAAAATAAGTAAAAAAATAAAAAATAAAAATAAAAGTAAAAATAAAATATGTTTTTAAAAAAGAATAATTTTTTTTTTGCAGAAATAAACTAGGTAAAAGCCCCCAACAAATTGCATACAATAAACTTAAAAAAGGATTATAAATAAACTTTGATTGTCTTAAAAAAAAACTAAAAGTTTCAGCAAAAAAAACACCAAAAAAAGCAATATACTTTTTTTCAACATATAAAGGAATCATAGCCAAAGGCAAAAAACTTATAAAATCGAATAAAAAAATTTTTTTTAAAAATAAAAAGAAAAAAAAAGAAACAAAAAATTTATTAAAAAATAATTTTAATATTATAGAGAAAGAAGAAAATAAAGAAGTTATTATTATCTGTCTTAAAAGAGAATATGGATTTTTATTTTGCATCATATGTAAAACTTTTTAAATTTTATTTCACCAAGTAAAAAAAATAATCACAAATTTTAACTTTATCTTTTTGCGTCATTCCTTGATTTTTTAAAGCTTCCTCTACTCCCATTTTTTTTAAAATATAAGAAAATTTCTGTAATGATTCATGATTATTTAAATCGGTACGATTAAATAATTTATTAATTTTATCTCCTTCAACAACAAAATTTCCTTGTTTATCTTTAAAAATATAAAATTGTTTTTCTTCTTTTTTTAAAGAAAAAATTTTATATTCTTTGTTTTTTTCGTTAATTTTATTACTTTGCAATAAATTATTATTATGATTTCGCAAACAAAACAACATTTCATTTTTTAAAAAATTTAAATTTTTTTTCAATAATACAGAAATAGGTACAATTTTTAATTCTATTTTGTTTTGTTTTAGTTTTTCTTTAAATAAAAATAATTTTTGTTGAGATTTGTCTATATCCATTTTATTTACAACAATAATTGTGGTTTTTTTTAAAATTTCAGGATTATAATTTTTTAATTCTTCGTTTATTTGGAGATAATTTTCATAAATATCATCTTCGTCAGCACTGCAAACGTGTACTAAAACTTTACACCTTTCAATATGCTTCAAAAAACTAATACCCATTCCTCTTCCTAAATGAGAATTTTTAATCAAACCAGGAATATCAGCTACAGTAAATTGAAATTCTTCATTTGTTTTTACTACTCCTAAAAATGGTTTTAAAGTAGTAAAAGCATAATCACTTATTTTAGAATTAGCGTTGGAAATTGAAGATATTAAAGAAGATTTACCAACATTAGGTTTACCTATTAATCCGATATCAGCTAATATTTTTAATTCAGTTTTAATATAAAAACTTTCTCCTAAATCACCTTTTTCTGCAAAAAAAGGAGTCTTATTTTTAGAATTAGCTAAAGAATAATTACCACGGCCTCCTTTTCCACCAGAAGCAATAAGTAATCTTTCACCGTGATTTAAAATTTCTCCGATAATCTGTTTTTCCTTATCTTTATTATAACGATATACAACAGTACCTAAAGGAACAGGAACCAATAAATCAGACGCATTAGAACCATTTTTATTTTTATTTTTTCCACAAAAACCATTTTTTGCTATTATTTTTTTTTGATACTGTAATTTTAATAAAGTGTTTATTCCTGAATCACCAACAAAAATAATAGAACCACCTCTTCCACCATTTCCGCCAGAAGGTCCTCCGTAAGGAACATATTTTTCTCTTCGAAAAGAAGCTATACCATTACCACCGTTACCTGCTTTAACTAAATTAATAGTTTCATCTATAAAATTCATTTATATCACGATATTATGTTTTTTTTATTATATTTAACAAAAAATAATATTTTATTTTTTATCACTTAAATAAACTGAAACTTTTGTTCTATTAATTCTTTTACTTTCGTATTTGACAATTCCATTAATTAAAGCAAATAAAGTATAATCTTTACCCATTCCTACATTTTTTCCAGGAAATATTTTTGTACCTCTTTGACGAAAAATAATAGATCCAGCAGATGCATATTGTCCATCAGATAATTTAAATCCTAATCTTTTAGAATGTGAATCTCTACCATTTCTAGTAGCACTAACTCCTTTTTTAGAAGCAAATAATTGAATATTTAATTTTAACATTATAATTCCTTTCTTTTCTTTTTTTGATTAAACGAAAATTTCTAAATTTGAATATTTTTTAAATTTTTCGGATAAGTTTTACATAATTCAATTAAAGAATATTCTAAATTTTGTAACAACTTATCGACAATCAAATCAAAATTTAAAACTTTCAAATCAAAATGTCCTTCTTTCAAATGAAAAAAGATTTTTTCTTTTAATCCTAATATTTCTATAGCATTTAAAGTAATAATTATAGCGGTAGAAACAGATGCGCAAACAATATCTTTTCCCTTATCTTCGTAAAAAGAATGACCTTTAATATTTATTATTTCTATATATTTTTTTTTACTAAAAAAAAATTTAATCATAATTTCACTAACATTAAATAATAATTTTAGTAATTAAAATTTTAGTATAAAGTTGTCTATGTCCTTTTTTTAAACGATATTTTTTCTTTTTTTTATATTTAAAAACAATAATTTTAGAAGATTTACCATGTTTAATAACCTTACACTCTACTTTTGCACCATCAACAAAAGGTTTTCCTAAAATAGTTTTTTTGTTTTCTTCATCTTCTATAGATAAAATATTTTCAAAAATATAATTATCTTCTACATTTACAGGCAATCTATCTACAAAAATTTCTTGACCGCAAAATACTTTAAATTGTTTTGATCCATTTTGAACAATAGCAAACATTTTATTTTCCCCGAATTTCCATTAATATATTATATTATTTCTTTAGATTTAAATTAATTTTAATTGAAATATTAAAATTAAACGTTAATAATTCAATATTAAAAATTATTTCGTCAATATTATAATTTTTTTTATAAAAAGAAATACAATAAGATAAATAATATCTTTTTATAATTTTTATATAATTTTTATGAATAATCTTATAAAAAACAACTAAGTTTATTCTAGCTTTTTTTTTAAAAAAAGTCAAAATAATTTTTTTTATATAAAATCATATGTTTCTTTTTTTTCTAGTTTTATAAATATTTTGTTCATGATCACGACATTCTTTTGAACAACTGCCTAAAAAATATTCTTCATTTTCTTCACTGCACAAAATTTGCTTATTGCAATGAGGATTAGCACAATTAATATATCTTTCACAAGGAGTTTGATCAAAAAAATCTTTTCCTACTATTGTATGTTGTTTTTCATTAACTTCAGTAGATATTCTTTCATCAAAAACATACATTTTTCCGTCAAATAATTTACCTTTTAATTTTTTATCTTGACTATATTTAATAATGCCTCCTTCCAATTGATAAACTTCATTAATGCCTTTTTCTTTCAAAAAATAAGCAATTTTTTCACAACGAACTCCTCCGGTGCAATAAGTTACAACTTTTTTATTTTTCATTAAATCCAAATTTTCTTCTATCCATTTAGGTAAAAAACGAAAATTTTCAATATCAGGATTTATAGCATTACGAAAATGACCTAAATTATACTCATAATTATTTCTAACATCTAAAACAAAAACATCATTTTTCTTTAAATTATTATAAAATTCTTGTGGTTTTAAATAATATTTTTTATTTTTATAAGGAAAAATATCTTTGTTTAATTTTAAAGATACTATTTCATCTCTTACTTTAACAGAAAGTTTTGAAAAAACATGTTTATGAAAATAACTTATTTTAAAATCAATATCATGTCCAAAATCACTTTTTTTCATATATTCTATATATTTATTAATGTTTTTTTCAGGACCAGATAAAGTTCCATTCATTCCTTCTTTAGAAATAATTATTCTTCCTAAAAGTCCCAATTTATCGCAATAATCAAATTGTTCATTTTTAAATTGATCAAGTTCATCAATAAAAAAATACTTATAATATAAAATAATTAAGTAAGTTTCATTTTTCAACATAAAAAATTCCCTATTCTTAAATAATTTGAAAAAATTTAAAAATAAAAATATGTTTTTCAAAAAAATATAAAAATTTAAAATATTTTATTTTCTTTCTTAAGAAAGAACATATTTATCAAATACATTTTTTAATTGTGGAATGCAATAAATTATAAAAAAACAAATAATTACATAACTTATTAAACAAGGTATTAAATTATAAATAAAACAATAAATAAATAAATATTTTTGAGGTGGAAATATTTTCAAAAAAATCCAAAAATTACTAATATTAGTTAAATCTACTTTAGAAGCGTAAATGTAATAACCAGATATAAAAAAACAAATAAACCTTAATACATTAATTATAGCAGTAATAAACAAAATATTTTTTTTAATGTTTTTAGTATTTTTTTTTTGACCAGAACTACAAAAACTAGATAAACTAATTATTAGATCAGGCATTAAATAATCTAAAAAACAAGATAAAATAAATTCTAAGATAGATAATTTGACTATACTAGTAGCAACTAATAAAATCCTCATAAAAGCTTTAGTTAAATGAAAAAGAGAATAAAATAAACACACGAAAAAACCAACAGAAAAATTAAAAAATAATCCAGATAAATAAAGAATTACATAAGAAATTTTAAATAATTTTCCTCCAAAAGGAATAGTTAAAAATGGTAAAAAAAAACTTGAAAATAAATCAGCTATAATAGCTAAAGAAGCAAAAAAAGAAATAATTATAATTTTTTGTAAAATCACTTTTTTTATTTTTATTTTAATCATATTTTTTTAATAATATTTCTATTGTTTTATTTTTTTTTTTTTTTTTGAAAATTATTTTTTTTATTTATATATTATATATTTATTTAAATCAAAAAATTATAAACATTTAAAAAAAAATATAACGATAAGTTAATTCAAATAAATAAATAAAAGAAGGAAAAATAATAGATATCCAAATTCCTAAACAAGCACCTACTAAAGTACCTAAACTAATCCCCATTAAGCCTTTTTTAAAAGCGAAAAAATTAATAAAAAAAAGAACTCCTAATAACATAGATTTAATTCCTGCAATTGTTTCTTCTCTTCCGCTAATATCATTGATTTGAAAATCAACAATTTTTTTTTGATCAAAAACATTAGTAAAATAAATTTTGTCGATGCCTTCAAAAATTGGTCTTTCAATGAAAGAACTTATAATAAAATACAAAACCAAAATATTAATAAAAAAAATAAAAAAATAAAAATATCTCTTTTGAAAAGAAAATTTATTTAAAAACATCAACATATTAACTCCTTAATTAAAAAATAAATAAAAATTTTGTTTATAAAAGCCATTTAATAAATAATATTATACAAATGTAATCCAAAAACTTTAAAACTTTCTTGTTTTAAATATTCAAATTCATATTCTTCGTAAATAATATTTTTTTTAAAAAAAGATAAATTTTTTTCATGATCTAAAAAAGATAAATTAGAATCTTCAATTAAAGTTCTCTTGTTAAGGCCAAATATATCTAAAGCGCCTGAAAATATTAAATTTCTTAATAATTTATTATCTAAAAATTTTTTACATCTAAATTTAAAATCATAAAAATTTTTAAATTTTTCTTTCTTTCTTTCTTTAACTATTAAAGAGCATAATTCATCACTTAAATCTTTAATTAAAGTTAAAGGTAATAAAATTTTATCTTCATAAATTTTATATTCATGATCACTTTCTAAAATATTAGGAAATAAAATAGTTTTTTCTTTATATTTTAATTGAATTAATATTTTTTGTGTTTCTTGGATATCTTTTATATATTCATTCAATATAACTATAATAAAAATCATAAAATAATTAGATTTTAAATAAGCCATTCTAAAACTAATTAAAGAATAAGCTGAACTATGACTTTTATTAAAACTATAATTAGAAAACTTACATATAAAATCATAAATTTTACAAGATAATTCGATACTATGACCTTTTAACGCACTTTTATGAATAAATTCTTTTTTTAATACATTTTCAATGACATGAAAATTATCCAAATCACTAATTTTTTTCATAAAAATTTCTGATTCACCTAAACTATAACCAGCATAAACAATAGCTATTTGCATAATTTGTTCTTGATATAAAATAATACCATAAGTTTCTTTTAAAAGAAAATCAATAGAAGGGTGAATAAAAAAATTTTTTTTTATTTTTTTGTTCAAACAATACTCATTTAAAGAATTAATAGGACCTGGTCTGTTTAAAGCTAAAACTGCTATTAAGTCTTCGAATTTCTGAGGTTTAATTTTGTTTAAAACATTCTTAGCGCTAAAAGATTCTAATTGAAAAATATAATCAGTGTCACTATTTTTTAAAATTTTATAAGTTTCCTCATCAAATAAAGGAATTTTATTCCAAAAAACCTCTTTTTTATTATAATTAATTTTATTTAAAATTTTATCAATCAAATTCAAACTTCTTAATGTTAATAAATCAATTTTTAATAAACCTATTTTCGATAATTGTTTTGCGTCCAATTGAGTTTGATATAAAAAAGAAGAATTTATTATAGGATTTTTTTGAATAGGACAATTTTCTAATAAATTTTTATCACTAATAACAATACCTGCAGGATGAGTTCCTGTGAAATGAGGGATGCCTACAAATAAATTACTAATTTGATTTATATTATTTTTAATTTTTTTTAAAAAATTTAAATTTATTTTTCCTTTCAAATAATTAAAATTTCTAACAAAAGATTTAGTAGTAAAAGTATTAAAAGTAATGATATTAGCTATAAATTTTTCACCATATTTTTCTAAAATATAATCTAAAATAAATTTTATTTTATTATCAGGAAAGTCTAAATCAATATCTGGCATTTTCTTTCTTTGAGTATTCAAAAAACGTTCAAACAATAAATTATACTCTACAGGATCTATTTCAGTTATTCCTAAACAAAAACACACTAAAGAACTAGAAGAAGAACCTCTCCCAGGCCCTATTAAAACATTATTTTTTTTAGCATAAAAAACTAAATCATAAACTATTAAAAAATAATCTTGATATCCTATTTCTTCAATAATTGTTAATTCTTTTTCCACTCTTTGTATATATTTTTGAAAATTAAAATTATTCTTTTTTTTTCTGTCTAATAAAAAATCATAAGAAATTGTTCTTAATTTTTGAATAGATTCTTGTTTATTATAATTTTCAAATTTAGGTAAAAAAAATTCTGAAGGAAAAATTTTCAAATATTTAATAGAATTTATAAATTTTTTTAAATTTAAAAACAAATAACAATATTCTTCATTAATCAAATATTCATTATAATACTCTTCTATTTGTTTTTTAGTTAAAAATTGATAACACCAATTTTCTAAATTAGTTGGATTTGATATTTGAATTAACTCTTCATCTTCTAAAAAATTATTTTTAGATAAAATATTATATTCACTTGATAAATTAAGTAACAATTCGTAACATAATTCTTCGTTTTTTTCTAAAAAATTAGTTTTATGTGTAGGAATAATTTTAATATTTAATTCTTTAATCAAAGGTAAAAAATAATTATTAGATAAAAATTTTAACCATTGAGATTGCAATGATAATCCGAAAAAAAAAGTATTAAGTTTTTCGTTTAATTTATAAAAAATTTTTTTTATATATTTAAATTCTAATAAATTAGATAAAACAAAATCTATATTGGATAAAACAAAAAAAAGACCTTCTTGAAAAAATTTTAATTCATTTAAATCAATTATTTTATTATTTGAAGTTCGGACAATATTAGAAATTTTAATTAAATTATTAATCCCTAAATCGTTCATCGCATAAATTAAAATACCAATATTTTTTTCTTTCAATAAAATTTCACTTAAATTCAGTTTAATTTTTATACCTATTATAGGTTTTATTTCATATTTATTACATAATTCTAAAAAATTAATCATTGCAAATAAATTTTCATCATCACTTAAAGCTACAAATTCATATAAATTTTCTTTTGCTTTTTTAATTAGTGATTCTAAAGAATTCATACTATTTAAAATACTATAATAACTTTGAAGATAAAAAACACCTGTAGTCATTAAAAAACCTCAAACTAAAATATATTATTTTATTTAATTAATTTAAAAATAAAAATTTTATTTTTTATATTCATTTTGAATTTTTTTCAATATAAAAAAATAATTGAATAAATAATAAAATATAAAATAATATTCTTTTATATTTTATTACTGTTTTTAAAATGAGGAAATAAAATAACATCTCTTATATTAGAAGTATTAGTCAATAACATAACTAATCTATCTATACCTATACCTAATCCTCCGGTAGGTGGCATTCCGTATTCTAAAGCTTCTAAAAATTCTTTATCTAAATCTTCAGTTTCATCATTTCCTAATTTTTTTTGCAATAATTGATCTTGAAAACGTTTTTTTTGTTCAATAGGATCATTTAACTCACTAAAAGCATTAACAAATTCTTTTCCAGCTATAAATAATTCAAATCTGTCAGAAAAAAAATTATTTTTAATATTCACCTGAGATAAAGGACTCACTTCAGTAGGAAAATTATAAATAAAAGTAGGTTGTATTAAAGTAGGTTCTACAAATTTTTCAAAAAAAGAAACTATAATATGTCCTTTTTTATGGAAAGGTTTAACTTCAATATCATTTTCGATTGCTAACTTTTTAAATTCTTCTATTGTTTTTTCTTGAGAAAAATCAATACCTGTTTTTTGATGAATGATTTCTATCATATCATATTTATAAAATTTTTTAAAATTAATCATATTTTTTTGATAATAAAATTCTAAAGTCCCTAAAATATTTTTACAAATATCTTTAAAAAATTCTTCTGTTAACTGCATAACTCCTTGCATATCTGAATAAGATAAATAAGCTTCTAAAGTAGTAAATTCAGGATTATGAAATGCATCAACCCCTTCATTTCGGAAAACTCTACCAATTTCATAAATAGCGTTCATACCACCTACAATTAACTTTTTTAAAGGAATTTCTGTAGCTATTCTTAAATAAAAATCTGATTCTAAAGCATTATGATATGTTTTAAACGGTTTAGCAGCAGCTCCACCTAAACAAGAATTTAAAATAGGAGTTTCAACTTCTAAAAAACCTTTTTCATCGAAAAATTTTCTTACAAATTTAATAATTTTACTACGCATAATAAAAATTTTTCTAATTTCAGAATTAATAATTAACCCAATATAACGTTTTTTACGAATTATTTCTTTATTTTGTAATCCTTTAAATTTATCTGGCAAAGGCATTAAACTTTTACTTAAATGAATAAATTCAGAAGCTTTGATAGTTAATTGATTAGTTTTAGTTTTAAATAAAAAACCATTGACTCCTACAATATCTCCTAAATCAGAATTTTGATAAATTTTAAAAGATTTTTCAGAAACTAAACTAGAATTTATATAAATTTGAATAGAATCATCAAATTCTTGTAATTGTAAAAAACCCGCTTTACCTTGAATTCTTTTTAAAATAATCCTACCAGCTACAGAAACTAAAATTTTATTTTCTTCTAACTGAGAAAAACTAAAACTATCATATTTATTCAAAATATCTAAAATATTATTTTTTTTAATAAATTTATTATTAAAAGGTTCAATATTTAATTTTTTTAATTCTTCCATTTTTTTTAATCTAATATAATATTGTTCTATTTGATTTTCGTTATTTTCCATATTTTTTTTCAAAAAACCTCTTAATTTGTTTTTTTATTTTTAAAATAAAATTAAAAATAATATTTAATATTTATATTTAAACAATTTATTATTTATTTTTTATTATAACATATATTTTAAAATGATTTTATTATGTTAAATAATATATTTTTTAAATATAAATAAAACATTAAACATATTAAAAAATAAATAAAAAAGAATCTTTTGTTAAAGATTCTATTGTTAAAAAATAATATTAATAAGCCATGTTCTGTACTTGTTTTGTTAATAAATTACTAAATTACCAAAACAAGTGACGATCATTTATCTCTATTTTATTTCTAAAATAGCATAAAAATTAACTAAAAATTACAAAAATACAAGGAAAAGTTAATTTTTACGTGCTCCTACCATTTTTTGGATTATTAGCTTGAGGGGTTTACCGCGTTTCACTTAATTATTTCTAATTAACTCGTCTCTGTGGCACTTTATTTTTTATTTTCATAAACTTATGCAAATAAGTTTTTAGATTATAAAAAGCCGTTACTTAAAATTTACTTAAGTACTATAAGTTATTTTTTCCTTAAACACAAACATTACACATTTTTCCTATTAATGTGTGCTAAATCGAGATAGAATTAGACCGTTTTTCTATTACTAGATATTAATCTAAGCCCCCCACACCACCGAACAAGCAAGTTTCCAAGCATTCGGCGGTTAAATAAGTTATTTCTGTAAACTTATTTTTCCTCTTTCGCCTTGTAAAGGTTGTTAACCTTTGCCTTGGTGAGTCAGTCCACTTCTT
>NZ_JBIPDD010000002.1:0-54417 GCF_046896035.1 Candidatus Phytoplasma palmae
CTTGCTTGTTCGGTGGTGTGAGGGGCTTAGATTAATATCTAGTAATAGAAAAACGATCTAATTCTATCTCGATGTGAATAGTATTATTGATACAGAAAATACTGAAACTTTAGAAAAAACAATTCTTTTTAATTTAATGAAAAATTTAGCATATATTCATATGCCTAATGTTTTTTCCTTTGAACATTCTTCTCTTCATAATAAAAGAATAAAACCTAATAAAGAAGTTAAATTCAACGTTTCTTTAAATAAAAATCATAAAACAAAAGGTTTTTTGCTTAAGATACAAAACGATGAACAGCAACATTCAAATTTATTTATTTATGAAATTTTTAAAAATGAACAAAATCCAGATGATCCAGAACAATTCGAGTTAATTGGAAAAATTTTAATTTCTGAAAAAGATAAAATAAATCCAAATTTATTCAATCATTTCAGTATTAGTGTTTTACAAAAAAAGAGAATATTTATTCAAAAAACTTCTTTTTTTGGAGCTATAAATAGAATAAATCCATTAGTTTAAAATTTAATTAGATATAATTTAACTTTAAATTAATTTTTTATTCTTAAATTTTAATATATAAAAAATTAATTTTAATAATATAAATTGATCATTATGTTATAATAATCTTACTTAAAATTAAATAAAAAATATTAAAAAATAAAAAATATTAAAAAATAAAAAATATTAAAAAATAAAAAATATTATAAAAAAATATGGAATAATATTAATTATTTCCGTATTTTTTTTAATATTTAAATTTTTACTTATAATAAATTTCTTAAAAAAATAGAAAAGTGAATTGGAAAAAAAATGAATTTATTAAAAAATTTAAGTTCAAAAAGAATTAATAAAAAAAAATTTATTGTTTGTGTTGAAATTCCTAAAGGAAGTAAAAAAAAATATGAATTGGATAAGGAAACAGGTTTTTTAATATTAGATCGTTTTTTAACAACGTCTTTTTGTTATCCTGCTAATTATGGTTTTATTCCTTTTACTTATTGTGAAGATAAAGATCCTTTAGATGTTTTTATTTTAAGTCAAGAAGTTTTAGATCCTATGGTTTTGGTAGAATGTAGAGCTATTGCAGTTATTCAGATGATTGATAATAATGAATTAGATGAAAAAATAATTGCTGTTCCTATTGCAGATTTATCTACTATAAATTATAATAATGTGAAAGATATTCCTTCTTATTTGATTTCTGAAATAAAACATTTTTTATTACATTATAAAGATTTAGAAAATAAAAAAGTTGTAATAAAAAAAATAGATTCCGCAGAAGAAGCAGAATTAACAATTGAAAGATCTTTAATAAAATATAAAGAATTACATTCCCATTCTTGATTTACTTACTAAAGTAAAATAATAAGGAATTTTTTTAAAATTATTGAAATAATAAATAATTATAAATTATGTTAATTATTTATTATTAATTATTTCAATAAATTAAATTAATTTTTATTATTTTTTTATTATTATTAATAAATATCAATGGGAAAAAATTAAAATGCATAAAACTATTTTTAAAAATAAAAAAGTTTTTTATAATTATTTTCTAGACAAAAAATATTTATCAGGAATTCAATTATTTGGAAATGAAGTTAAATCTATTCGTTTAGGAAAAGTTAATTTAGAACATTCTTATATTCAAATTGAAGGTAGTGAAATTTTTATTTTAAATATGTTTATAGAAAAATATATTTTTTGTAATTTTTTTGATTTTGATGAAAAGAGAAAAAAAAAACTTTTATTAAAAAAAAAAGAAATTTTACAAATTAAAAATAATATTCAAAAAAAAGGTTTTAGTGTTGTTCCTACTAAAATTTTATCTGTTCGTAATTTACTAAAATTAGAAATTTATTTAGCAAAAGGAAAAAAGAAATATGATAAAAGAATGTCATTAAGAAAAAAAGAAGACGAAAGAAGAATAAAAAAAACTTTTTTCTAAATTTAAATTTTAACTTTTTTCTTTTATATATTTCTTATTATTTTTTGGATAAATTTTTTAAAATTAATTTATTTTTTTAAAATTTTTAAATTTTTTTATTTATTTCATATTTGTAGATTTATTGAATTTATATTTTATATTTTAAAGTAGTTTATATCTCTGTACATTATAAACATTATTAATTGATACCATTTATGAAGTATTTTATCTTGAAAACCTATTGAAATTCTGCTTTTTCTTTTGTCTCCTGATGAGGATGATGAAAAAAAACTATTTACTACTTGTCTACTTTCGTGATTGTTTTCATAAAGTTTTGCTTTTTTTGCTGCCATTTCAAATAATAAAGCACCTACAATTGCAAATGCTAAAGCTAATAAAATAAAAATTAATTTTTGTCTTAAAAAGTACATTAATTTTTTAAATATCCCTTCTGTAATGTTATGATAAATTATTATCTATATTTTATATGATAAAGTTTTTAAAAATTATATTAAAAAAAATAATCACTGTTTATTTTAACATATTTTTATTAAAAGTTGGTTTTTAGTATATATTTTTTAATTTTTTTAATATAATTTGTGTTAACAATTTTATTATTTTTTATTTTTTTATTAATTGTTGATTGTTAAGTTAAATTAAAATTTTATTTTATTTATATTAATTTTTTATATTTATGTAATATTATGTTAATATAAGTAAAGTATAATTGTAATAAAGTATAATTGTAATGTAAATGATACAAAAAGTAATAAATTATTAAATAAATAAAAAAAGAATTTGTTTTAAATTTTTAAAATAAAAAAAATAAAAAAATAATTAATTCAAAAAATAAACTGGACACATAGAATATTATAATAAATTAAAATTTATATTTTGGGTTTTTTTATATTTTTTTTAATGCAAAAAAATATTTTTTCGTTGAATAAAAAAAGAAATATATTTATTATATAATAAAGTTTTTTTTATTAAAATTTAAATTTATTATTTTGAATTTATTTTTAAAAAATTTGATTTTTTTTTTGATATATAATAAAAATTATTATATATTTGTTATGTTATTTTTGAAAATAAATTTTTCTTTAGTATCGCTAAATTATTATTTACAATGATTAATTATTATTTAATTAATTATCTTGAATTATTAAAATAAAAATAAAATTATTAAATTATATTAATTATTTATCAATTTAAAAAAAATTTAAAAAAATTTTTTAGAATATTTATTTATTTTATGATTTTTGATTGATTAATTATTAATTGATATTAATTTTAGAAGGAAATTAAAAATGAGTATTTTATTTAAAGAATTAAATTTATTGCCTCAAACGCAACAAGCCCTAAGTGAATTAGAATTGACTAGTCCTACGCCTATTCAGTCTTTGGTTATTCCGGAGATGATTAAAGGAAATGATATTATAGCGCAATCACAAACAGGAACTGGTAAAACTTTTTCTTTTAGTATTCCTATAATTGAGAAAATAGATCATAAAATATCTAGCATTCAATCTTTAGTTTTATGCCCTACTAGAGAGTTGGCTTTGCAAGTTTTTTTAGAGATTAAAAAATTATTAAAATTTCATCCAGAAATCAGAATAGCAGTTATTTATGGTGGAGAATCTTATATTAAACAATTTCAAGCTTTAGACAAAAAACCTCATATTATTATAGCTACTCCTGGTAGAGTTATAGATTTACTAGAAAGAAAAAAAATAGATTTAAGTAAAATTTATAATTTAACTTTAGATGAAGCAGATGAGATGTTAAAAATGGGTTTTCAAGAATCTTTAGAAACTATTTTGCAAAATATACCAGAAAAAAGACAAACGGTTTTATTTTCAGCTACCTTGCCTTTTTCTATTAAGCAAATTGCAACTAAATATCAAAAAAATCCTAAAGTTATAAAAGTAAAAAGTAAGAATCTTGCTGTTAAATCAATAGATCAATTTTATTTCATGGTAAAAGAATTTGATAAAAATAAACTTTTAGTTCGTTTATTAGATTTTAAAAATCCTGATTCGGTAATTATTTTCGCTAATACTAAAAAAGATGTAGATGCTATTTGTAATTATTTATTGGAAAGAGGATTTTCTGCAGATGCAATTCACGGAGATTTAAAACAAAACCAAAGACAATGTGTTATGAATAGTTTTAGAACTAAAAATACTAAAATTTTAATTGCTACTGATGTAGCGGCAAGAGGTATAGATATTTCTGATATTACTATGATTATTAATTATGATTTACCTCACGAAACTGAAGTTTATGTACACAGAATTGGTAGAACAGGACGCGCAGGAAAGGCTGGAATAGCTTTTAGTTTTGTTAGTGTAAAGCAAATGGTTCAATTGAAAAGATTAGAACAATACTTAAAAGATAAGATCACTTTAATTTCGATACCTTCAGTAGAAGAAGTTCAAAAAGAACAAAATAATTTTTTCAAAAATAAAATTATTTCTTTATTGGAGCAAGAAAAGTATAAAAATTCTTCTGAAGATACGAATTTAAATGATATTATTGCTATTTTATTAGAAAAATTTGAGGCTAAAGATATAATTAAAAGTTTATTATCATATTTAATGCCTAAGAAAAAGAATTATGAATATATTTCTGAAGTAAAAACTTTTAATTCTCGTTTTAATAATAAATCAAATTATTATAACAATAGTTATACTACTAGCGGTAGTTATTCTAAGGGAAGAAATAATAGTTATAGTAGCAGTTATAGTAATAAATATAGTAATTATAATAATTCAAATAACAATAGAAAATCAATGACTCAATTAAGTATTAATATAGGTAAAGATGATGGTATTAATCCTTCATTATTTTTGAAGTTATTAAATGAAAAATATAATATTTATAGCAAAAATATAGGAAATATTAAACATTTTTATAAAAAGACAGTTTTTGAAATTTCTAGTAATTTAGTGAAACTAATTCAATCAAAAAATAATATTTATTATGAAAAAAAATTATTACATATAGAAGAGATAAAATAATTTTTTTAATTTTTTAAAATTTTTAATACTTTTTTAAATTTTTGTTATTTTATTATTGAAAGTTAATTTTTTATAATGGAATTTTGTTATATTTCATTAATAATTATGTTCTATTTGATATTTTATTTTTTTATTTTTGTAATATTAAAAAGTAGTTATTATCGACAAAATTCTTTTATTTTTTATTAATTTTTTTAATAAATAAATATGGAAGGATTATAATAAATATAATAAATTATGTTAACTAAGCCAGAAATTCAAAGTATTTTAAAAAAATCTTTAAATAGTTGTTCTATTGATTTTGCAGAATTATTTTTTGAAAATAGTTGGACTAATAATTTTAAAGTTATTGATAAAGAGGTTGTTGCATGTCAAAAACAAAATGTTTATGGTGTTGGTATTCGTTTATTAAAAAAGGATAAAGAATTTTATATTTATACTAATAAAGTAACTTACGAAAATATTCTTAATTTAATTAAAGAACAACAACAAATTTTTGAAAAAGAAAAAGATAGTACTCCTTTGGTTCCTTTAGGTATTTCTAAAAATTTTCAAAGTAATATTAAAAAATCTTTCGATAGTTTAACTATAGAAGAAAAAATTAAAAAAATGATTGATTTATCTCAAATTATGAAAAATTTTGATAAAAAAATAATTCAAACTATTGTTAATTGGGAAGAAAAACAACAAGAAGTATTAATTGCCAATTCTAAAGGAGTTTTTCAAAAAGATTTTCGCCCTTACATTAGAATTAGTTTTATGTCAGTAGCGCAAGAAGGAAACAATGTGCAAGAGTTTGTTGATAGTTTTGGTTTTTCTCGTGGATTAGAAATATTTGATAATATTGATTTTAAAGAAAAAGCTATAAATGTTGCTGAAAATGCTTTAATTTTGCTTCAAGCTGATGAATTAAAACCTCAGAAAATGCCAGTGGTTTTAAATAATGGCGTTGGAGGAGTTATTTTTCATGAGGCTTGTGGACATTCTTTAGAAGCTACTTCTGTTGCTAAAGGTTTATCTCCTTTTTGTGGAAAATTAAATCAGAAAATTGCTTCCGATATAGTTACTGCTTATGATGATGGAACAATTAAAGGATCTTGGGGAAGTCTTAATTTTGATGACGAAGGACAACCTACTCAAAAAAATATTTTAATAGAAAAAGGTATTTTGAAAAATTATTTAATAGATTTTCGTAATAGTCTTAAAATGAATATGTTACCAACAGGTTCCGCTCGAAGACAATCTTATAAATATTCTCCCACTTCTAGAATGAATTCTACTTATATTGCGACTGGTAAAGATACTTTTGAACAAATTATTAAAGATACTAAATATGGTTTTTATGCTCAAAATTTAGGCGGCGGTACTGTTCAACCTACTACTGGAGAATTTAATTTTATGGTTAATCTTGGTTATTTAATTGAAAATGGAAAATTAACAAAACCTATTAAAGGAATGATGTTGATTGGTAGTGGACAAGATATTCTATTAAAAATTGATAGAATTGCTAATGATTTATCTTTAAGTCAAGGTTATTGCGGTTCTGTTTCTGGTTATGTACCTGTAGATTTAGGCCAACCAACTATTAGAGTGAAAGAAATTATTGTTGGGGGAAGTAAAAAATAATGCAAACTATTATTAATTTTCAAAATAAAAACAAAAATTTAATTAATTATAAAAAATGGTTTTCCAAAAGTTTAGAAAAAAAAATAGACGCTTTAGAAATTTTATTTAATGAGAATAAAAATTTAAATATTATTTTAGAAGAAAATAAAATAAATGAATATGTAAAAAGTGATTTATTTTCTTTTATTGTTAGAGGTTTATATAAAAATAAAAAAACATCTATTTATTTGGAAAAAATTAGCGATGAAATGATTGATGAAGTTTTAGAAACTCTTAAAAAACAAATTGAAATTTTAAGTTTAAAAGAAAAAGATTTTATTTTTGATGGTTCTTCTGCTTCTTATACTTTTGTGGAACCAATTTTGTTTGATTTTGCTAAGATACCTATACAAGAAAAATACAATTTATTGTTTGATTTTAAGAAAAAATTATTCGAAAAAAGTCGTTTTTTAACGAAAATAGAAAGTATTTCTTATGAAGAAAATATTTTTCACAAAAAAATAGTTAATTCTAAAGGAGTTGATTTAGAAGAAAAAGAAAGTTATGCTTGTTTGGTAGCTGTATGTATTTTTCAAAAAGATAAAAATATAGAAGAAATAGTAAAATATTTTCCAGTTAAAAAATTTTCTTCTTTTGATATTGAAAAATATGTTGAAGAGATAATTTCTTTAGGGGAAAGGAAACTTGGTGCTTTATCATTAAAATCTGGTTCTTATCCTGTAGTTTTTTCTAATGAAATGTTTTCTAAATTATTAAGTAGTTTTTCTGATATTTTTAGTGGAAATCAAGCTTATCGAAAATTGTCGAAATTATTAGGAAAAGAAAAACAAAAAATAGCTTCTTCTAAAGTGACTATAATTGATGATCCTTTTTTTTCGGAATCATTTTTTCCAAGTGCATTCGATGATGAAGGTGTTCCTTGTCAAAATAAATATATTATTAAAGAAGGAGTTTTTCAACAGTTTATTCATAATTTAAAAACTTCTAATATTTTTAAAACTAAACCTACTGGAAATTTTTTTGATGGTTCTATTTCTATGAATAATTGTTATTTAAATAAAGGGGAAAAAACTTTTAAAGAAATGATTTCGCCTATTGATAAAGGAGTTTATATAGATTATTTAATAGGATTACATGCAGGAGTTAATTCTATTAGCGGAGATTTTAGCGTTCAAGCTAGTGGTTTTAAAATAGAAAAAGGTAAATTAACTTCTCCAATTAAAATGATTGTTGTTTCTGGTAATTTTTTTGATATTTTAACAAATTTAAAAGAAATAGCTAATGATTTTGTTTTTAAAATTTCTGGTTTTGGAAGTGCTAGTGTTTATGTTGGAGATTTGACTATCGCAGGAGAAAAATAAAATTTTTGTTTCTAAAAATTATTTTTTATTTTTTGAATATTTTTTTAAAAAATATCTTTATGTGAAATTATTTTAAATATGATAAAATATTTGTGTTTGAATTTTATTATACTATTTTCGATTAAATTTTACTTTTTATTTTTTTTTATTTATATCTTTTATAAACACTACTTTTTCGTTTTCTTTTTATAAAGTTATTAATAAATATAAAAGGATTTATTAAAAAAATATGTCTCATATAGCACTATACCGTAAATATAGACCTCAAAATTTTAATAGTATTATCGCGCATAAGATAGTTATTCGAATTTTAAAAAATTCTGTTAAATATAACAAAATACACCATTGTTATTTATTTAGCGGAGAAAAAGGAGTTGGAAAAACTACTTTAGCTAGGATTTTAGCTAAGACTATTAATTGCTTGAAATTAAATACAGAAGAATACGAATGTTGTAATAATTGTGATTCTTGTTTATCTATTAATAAAAAGAATAATTTAGATATTATAGAAATTGATGGTGCTTTTTGCAATGGTGTGGATGATATAAGAGAATTAAAAGATAAATCTTATTATAAAAGTCATTTTTTAAAATATAAAATTTATATTATTGATGAAATTCATGTTTTTTCTCATAATGCTTTTAACGCTTTATTAAAATTATTAGAAGAACCCCCTGTAAATGTAATTTTTATTTTAATTACTAGTGAAATTAGAAAAATTCCGAAAACTATCATTTCTAGAGTTCAACATTTTCATTTATTTAATATTTTGCCTGAAGAAATACAAACAAGATTAAGATATATTTCTGAAAGGGAAAAAATTTTAATTTCTGATGAATCTTTAAAAAAAATATCTTTACATTCCAATGGTAGTTTAAGAGATTCTTTAAATTTATTAGACCAAATAAGTTCTTATAAATTGGATAAAATTGAGTTAGAAGATATTGAAGATATGTTAGGTGTTGTTTCTCAACAAAAAATAAAAAATATATTTGAATTATTGTTTCAACCAGATATTAATTTGTTACTTTCATTTTTAGAAAAAAATTTAACATTTAATATTGATTTTAATGTTTTTATTAATGATTTTATTGATTTTTTTCATAATTTATTTATTAATCATTTTAAAGAAGAAAAAAAACATTTTTCTGATATTATTGATAAATTAACGTATTCTCAAAGAACAAAATTTCTTCAAATATTGTTAGAAACGCAATACCATTTGTCAAATACTAAGCACAAAAAAACATTTTTTATTATAAATTTAATACAAATTCATCAATTTATTTTTCCCTTTGGAAAAATAATAAAAAAAAACACAAAAAAACCAAAAAAAGAATCGAATATAAAAATAAAAAATAATAATGAAAATAACTTTATTCAAGCAATAAAAAGAATATTAATTGCTTCAGATGAAAATACTAGTCAAATTTTGAATCAATCATGGCATAAATTAAATAATTATCCAAACAAAGAATTATCTCTTTCTGCAAGTTTGTTATATAGATCTAGATTAGTAATGATTAGTTCTGATAAAGAAATGATTTTATCTTGTGAAAATTCTAATCATTATACAGATTTATTACATAATAATATAAGGAATGATATTAAGAAAATTTTAAATTTTAAAAAACAGTTAGTTAAAGAATATTTTGTTATTTTGCATAAAGATTGGGAAGAAATTGTTTATCCTTCTTATAAAAAATTTCTCAAAACTAAACAAATCAAAGATTTGGATTTATCTTGCTTTAGTAATAAATTTTATGAGCAAAATTCTCCTTTAATTATAGAACAAAATAAATCTGAAGTTATTAAATTAGCTAGATTTTTGTTTGGTTTTGAAAAAGTAGAAGTTTGCCGAAATTCACAAGAAGAAAATTAATTTAAAATTTGAACAAAAAGGAGCCTTATATGAATGAAGAAATGATAAAAAAAATAAAAAAAATTCGAGAAAATATCGATAAAGCTCAAAAAGAAATAGAGACTAAAGAATTTACTTCTCGAAAAGATAATGTTTTTATAGCTATGAAAGGAACTAGAAAAGTTGTCAAAATTATCATTGATGAAAAAAAAGAATTTATTAATAAATTAGAATTAATTCAAGAAAATCTTTTAATAGCTATGAATGATCTTTTGCAACAAATCGAAAATGCTTCAAAAGAATTATTTCTTAAAGCGTCAGAAAATTAATTATTTAAAATTATTTTAATTTTGATATTAATTTATTTTTATTTTATTTATTAATAAAATTGTTAATGAATAAAAACCGTTATTTTTTTAATATTTTTAGAAATTTTAACTAAAAAAAAGAAAAGAGTTATTAGTTTATTGTATGAAAAAACAAGAACATAAAAATAATTTTTCAGATGAATCAATGATAGATGTTTGTTATGACATTTTAAAAGAAAATAAATTAATTCCTATGCCTATTAAAACGCTAATACAAAAAGTTTTTCATATTAAGAAAATAGATATTAAGAATCATGAAAAATTTTCTCAATTATATTTGGATATTGTTTCTAGTGGTCGTTTTATATTTTATGGAAATGATCTTTGGGGAATCAAAAAAAATAATTTATTTTTATTGGATCAAAATAATTTTGTTACAGAAGAAAAAGAATCAGAACAAAAAATATTTCCTAATAAAGAAGATATTATTGATTTTGATGAATTTGATTTAGATAAAACAAGCGATTTAGAAGATGATTCTATTTCTAAAGATGATAAAGAAGAAAATCATTCTTCTTCTGAAGAGGAAGAGTTAGATGTTGTTATTACTTCAGATGATTTGAAAAATAATGATATTGATAGTGATGATGATTCTTTAGAATCTAATATCGATGATATTGATGATAGTGAAACTATTGAAAATTAAATTTAATAATTTTCAATATTTTTAATATTGAATTATATTTTTTTAATAAAAAAAATATTATGCATTATGATTTAATTATTCATTTAAATTGAATAAAAATATTTGTAGTTTAAATTTGTTTATTTTATTTAGATGATAAGGGGTTTTTCATTATAATGTTTATAGGATTGTATAATTATACTACTTACTTAACTTACTTGAATTTAATCTTTGGATTTTTAGGAATTACTCTTAGTTTTTATAAATATTTAATTTATGCTTCTATTTGTTTATTGATGTCAGGTATTTTTGATATGTTTGATGGTTTTGTTAGTCGTTTTAAGAAAGACAGAACTTTAAAAGAAAAAAATTATGGAATTCAAATAGATTCTTTGGCAGATATGATTAGTTTTGGTGTTTTACCAGTATTTATAGGTTTAAATTTAATGAATAATATTGATAATATAAAAATTTTTAATATTTTTTTATCTTTAAATCAATTAAAATTTATTTATTTTATTTTTGGATCATTTTATGTTCTTGCTTCTCTTATAAGATTAGCTTATTTTAATGTTTGTTCTTTTGAAAATATTAATTTAAAAACAAATGTTAGTTTTTTTGTAGGTGTTCCTGTTACTGTTTCTTCTATTGTTTTCCCTTTTATAATTTTAATAAAATTTCTATTAGGTAAAATTTTTATTGAGAGTAATTATTATATTATTGTTTGTAATTTTTTAATATATTTATTTTTTATTATTTTGTTATCTTTTTTATTTGTTTTTGAAAAAATTAAATTTAGCAAACCTAAAAATATTGTTTTTTTCTTTTTAATAACTTTTTTTTCTATTTCTTTAATATTTAGTTTATTATTTTTAAATTGAAATAATTTAAATTAGTAAGAGGATGTTATGGGTAAAAAAAAAGATTATAAAAGTAAAAATTTTTCTAATAATAATCATCAAAAAATTACTAGTTTGAAGCAATTTTTTCTATATTCGCGTTTAGAAAAAAGTTTTTTAAAAAGATTTTTATTAAAAATTTTAACATCAAGGATTTTTACTTTTATAGTTGGAATTTATTTAAAATCTTGTTTTTCTAAAATACACATAAAAAAAACTATTAAATCTAATAAAATAAATTTAAATTTATTTGAAAAAAATAATTTTAAGTCTTATAATGATTTTTTTATTCGTAAATATAAAAAAATATTTTTTTCTAAAAATACTTATGATTTTATTAGTCCAGGAGAAGGAGAAATAAGTATTTATTCTATTTCTTCTGATAGTGTTTATACAATTAAAAATACTAAATATCATTTAAGTGATATTTTAAAAAACGATTCATTAGCTTCTTCTTATAAAAATGGAAATTTAATTATTTTGAGATTAAAACCCTCAGATTATCATAGATATATTTTTGTTGACGATGGAATAATAGAATATAACGTTAAAATAAAAGGAAAATTTCATACTGTAAACCCTATCGCTTTTAAATATTTTAATGTTTTTAAAGAAAATACTCGTGAATATTCTATTTTAAAAACTAAAAACTTTTCTGAAATTATTCAGGTTGAAATAGGTGCTTTAATGGTAGGAAAAATTCATAATCATCCAATTAATAATTTTTTAAAAGGACAAGAAAAAGGTTTTTTTTCTTTTGGAGGGTCAACTATTCTTTTATTAGTTAAGAAAAATATGGTTTCGTTTGATCAAAAAATTTATAACAATACTTTAAAAAATATAGAAACTAAAGTTGATATAGGGCAAACAATAGGTAAAAAAATTTTTTATAAATCTTCTAGAAAGAACAATAAATAAAATAAATATGAATAAAAACACAAAACAAAAAAAATTTATTTTTGTTACTGGAGGAGTAGTTTCTGGTTTAGGAAAAGGAATTATCGCTGCAGCTATAGGACAAATTTTAAAAAAACGTGGATTAAAAGTTTTTATGCAAAAATTTGATCCTTATATTAATTTGGATTGTGGCACTATGAATCCTAATCAACACGGTGAAGTTTTTGTTACTTGCGACGGAGCAGAAACTGATTTAGATTTAGGTCATTATGAAAGATTTTTAGATGAAAATTTAACTAAAAAATCTAATGTTACTACTGGACAAATTTACCAAACTGTTATAAATCAAGAAAGAAAAGGAAAATTTTTAGGAAAAACTATTCAAATAATTCCTCATATAACTAATGAAATTAAAAATAATATTTTAGAAACAATGAAATATTTTGATTATGATATAGCTATTATTGAAATTGGTGGAACTGTCGGAGATATAGAATCTTTACCGTTTTTAGAATCTATTAGGCAAATTCGTCATGATTTAGGAATTCAAAATATTCTTTATATTCATAATACTTTGATACCTTATTTAAAAAATTCTAATGAAATGAAAACTAAACCTACCCAACATAGTATAAAAGAATTAAGAACATTAGGTATACAACCTCAAATTTTAATTTTAAGAAGTGAAAAACCAGTTTCTTTGGAGATGAAGAAAAAAATTTCTATTTTATGTGATGTTAAAAAAAATGCTATTTTTGAAAATATAGATGTAAATGTTTTATATAAAATTATTATTAATTTACATAAACAAAAGATAGATGATTTTATTTTAGATTATTTTCAAATTAAACAGTTACCTTTATTCGATTCAACTCAATGGAAAGATTTAATTTATAAAATTGAAAATTTAAAAAAAGAAAAAATTATTATTTCTTTAGTAGGGAAATATGTTGATTCTTGTGATGCTTATTTATCTGTGACAGAAGCTCTTAAACATTCTTCATATTATAATGATGTCCCTATAAAAATTAATTATATAGACTCAGAAAAAATAAATTCTTATAACGTGGAAAAATATTTAAAAAATTCTGATGGTATATTAGTTCCTGGTGGATTTGGAGATAGAGGAATTGAGGGAAAAATAGAAACTATTAAATTTGCTAGAACAAACAATATACCTTATTTTGGTATTTGTTTAGGAATGCAATTGGCAGTTATTGAATATGCACGTAATGTTTTGAATTTAAAACAAGCTAATTCTACAGAATTTGATCCTAATACTTCTGATCCTGTTATTGTAAAAAAAATAAAAAATAAACTTTTAGGAGGTACTTTAAGATTAGGTTTATATGAATGTCAGATAAGTAAAAATAGTAAAAGTTATGAAATTTTTAAAAAAGAATTTATTTACGAAAGACATCGTCATCGTTATGAAGTTAATCCGGAATATGTTTCTGTTTTTTCTGAAGATAATAATTTTATTTTTTCAGGAATAAATCCAGAAGAAAAATTAGTTGAAATTATAGAATTAAAAAAACATTTTTGGTTTGTAGCGGTTCAATTCCATTCGGAGTTTGAATCAAGACCTTTAAAACCACACCCTTTATTTAGAGATTTTATTTTGTATGCTCACAAATATCATCTATTAAAAAAATAATAAAAAATAAAAAAAGATATTCAGTTTTTAATTGAATATCTTTTTTATTTTTTATTAGTGATATTTTAAAATTTTTTATAAAATTATTTATATAATTTTTTTAATTAATTAATTTATTTTTTATAATTTAAGATCAGTTTTTACTAAAGTAAATACTTCTTTAATATCTGCTTCTTTTAATTTGCTATAACTAGTTTTGAAAGCAGTTTGTGCTGCAACATCATAAGTGGAAACTTCTGAATTAGTTTTAATTTCTTCAATTATTTTTTTTAAATTTTCAATTTTGTTTTTTGTAGCTTCTTTAATTAATTCAGATTGTTTTTTTGTAAGATTTTCTATTGTATTGTTGAATTTGTCAAAATTTTCTTTTACTTTTTTAACAACTTCTTTTACTTTAGTTTGATCTTTTAAATCTTCATCTGAAATTGTAACAACTTTAAGATTTTCTTCTAATTTTTTAAGCTTTTCTAAGTCTAAAGTTTTAGAAAAAGGCCACATTTCAAAAGTCCAAAGCAAAACAACTGTTAAAATCACTAAAGCTATAGCGCTGCTAGAACCAATAATAATTTTGCCTTGTTTAGAATTTAAAAAATTTTCTTTGTTCATTAAATTTTTTTCTCCTTTGGTAAAAGTTTATTAAATCTTTCATTTGCAAAGACTCAATACTATGATTATAACACAGAAATATATATTTTAATCAAAACACATTATTCTATTATTTAATTTTTTTAAAAATTTTGTGAAGAATTTTATCTGCCTTTTCGTTTGTTTCTAATTTGATCATTTTATTTTTGTTTAAAATTCTTTCTACAAAGAAAATGGATTCTTTTTTATTAATTTTTGCGTTTTCAATAGCTTCTAAAATTTCTTTATGAGTGAAATTAGAATTTGAATACCAACTTTTAACTATGTCGAATTCATATTCTGTTAAAATTTTATTTTTTAGATTTTCTAATTTTTCCATGGTTTCAGAAATTAAATGTTTTTTTTCTTTTTCTTTTTTAATTTTATTTTTTTTTTCATATATTTCTTCTATTTTTTCAAAAGTGGGATCTAAATTAAAAGTTTCTATGATTTTATTATCTTTATTTTTTGAAGATAACGAAAAAAATTTTTTTTGCATTAATTTTTCTAAAATTAATTCTATTTCATTTTTAGACAAATTAGTTTTTTTAGCTAAAATTAATGAAGAAAAAGTTTTTTTTTCGTAACAATCTAATAAAAACAGTAGAATATTTAATTCTGATAAATTTAAATTTAATTTTGAATATTCTTTAATTAAAATTTTTTCAATATTAATAAAACCTTTTTCATAAAGAATTTTTATCATTTTCATTCCTTTCTTGTGATAATGAAATTTTATTTAAAGCTTTTTGCGCTGCTCTTTGTTCAGCTGATTTTTTTGTTTTTCCTGTTCCGCTGCCTAATAATTTATTGTTTAGATAAACCTCAGCTATAAATTCTTTTTCGTGCGCTAATCCTGTTTCTTCAATTATTTTATAGTGGATAGTTTGTTTTTCAGCTTGAACTATTTCTTGTAGTTGAGTTTTGTAATCTATAATTTTTATAATTTTATTTAAACAAGGTAACACAACATAATAAAAAGTTTTTTTAACTTGTTCATAACCTAAATCTAAATAAATGGCTCCAAATAAAGCTTCGAAAGCATCTGCTATAATAGAATAGTTATGTATATATCTTTTTTGTTCTCCTTTTCCTAATAAAATATATTCTTTTAAATCTATTTCATTTGCGTAAATTAATAAAGAATCTATACATACAGCTTGTGCTCTTTTTTTTGTCATAGAACCTTCATCGTATTTATTTTTCCTATATAAATAATTTGCCATTAAAAAATTAATAACAGCATCTCCTAGAAATTCTAATCTTTCGTTATCATTATTTTGAAAAGGACTTTCATTAGCATAAGAACTATGTGTTAAAGCATTAATATATAAAGAAATATTTTTTGGTTCAATTTTTAATCTTTGAAATAATTTTTGTAAAGGCATAATTAATTTTTATTTGATTGTAGATTTTTCATAATTTTGTGTAAAAAATTTTTTTCGATTAGTGTTTTGCCTTGTAAAATAGCTTTATAGAAAGCATATTCTTTAGAATCACCATGCGCTTTAATCACAATTTTATTTAAACCTAAAAGCATAGCACCTCCAATTTCTTTGCTATCTAAATTTTTATTTAATGTTTTTAATTTTTTAGCAAATAAAAATTTGCTTATTATTTTACTTAATAAATTATTATTCATAATTTTTTTAATATATAACATATTTTGTTTTATAGCTCCTTTATAGCTTTTTAAAACCATATTACAAGTAAAAGCATCGCTTAACAAAATATCTGCTTCTGAAGTTAAAATATTTTGCGGTTCTTCGTTTCCTTTAAAATTAATACGTTTATCTTTTTCCAATAAATTATATAATTCTAATTCTTTTTGTCTACCTTTGTTTTTTTCTTTTCCTATATTTAATAATTTTACTATTGGATTTTTAATATCAAGCAATTCTTTTGCCGCTATAGAAGCACAAATAGCAAAATTTAACAAATTTTCACTTTTTACATCAATATTAGCTCCTGCGTCTAATAAAATTCTTTTTCTTTTATCTGGTGAATTAAAAATAGGAGCTAAAGCTAACCTATTCATTCCTTCTAATTTTTGTAACATTAAAAAACTAGCTAATACTAAAGCTTGAGTAGGTCCTGCAGAAATTACTCCATCTACTTTATTTTTTTGCGCTGCTTGAATAGCTAAAAACATAGAATTATTTATATTATCTCTTATTTCTTCTCTAATATTTGTTATATTTGCATCAATAAAAAAAGGTGTATGAATTATATGGAATTGTTTGTTTATTTTTGTATATATTTTTTTATTTATTTTTTCATTAAAAATTTTTTCAATTTTTTTTTTATCTCCAAATAAAAAAATATATAAGTCTTTTTCTTCAAATAAAGCTTTACAAACACCCTTTATAATAACTTCAGGAGCAAAATCTCCTCCCATGGCGTCTACAGCTAATTTAATCATTTTGATAACCATTCTTTCTTATTAAAATTAAAATATTTTTTTTCTTTTTAAAATTATAAAATTAAATTTAATTATTAACTCAATTATATTATATAATTTTTTTCAAGATCTTTTTTTACTTGTAAAATTATTTTATAGTCATACAATATATTTAAAAAATGATATTTTAAAAAACCGCTTTGTTCTTTTCTTAAAAAACTACCTGGTCCTCTTATTTTTAAATCAAATTCACTTAATTTAAAACCATTATTTTCCTTTTGAAAAATTTTAAAACGTTCATTATCTTTTTCTGATACTATAAAACAATAATTTTCTTTATTATTTCTTCCTATCCTTCCTCTTAATTGATGCAATTGGCTTAAACCAAAATATTCTGCCCCTAAAATAATAATTGTAGTTACATTTTCAATATCAATTCCTACTTCAATAATTGAAGTTGCTATCAAAATCCCCTTATTATTATTAGTAAAATTATACATAATTTTTTCTTGTTCTTCGAATTTTTTTTTACCATGCAATGAATAAAGATTTTTAATTTTGTTATTTTCTAAAAAAGAAGTTATTTTTTCGATATTGTAAATTTTTTTGCTATCTTTAATAGCTGGTACTACTATATATGTTTGTTCTTTTTTATATTGATTTTTGTTTAAAATATTGATAATTTCATTAAAATCAATTTTTTGAGTTATTATTTTACTTTGTTTTATATTTGGTTTTTCTATTAATAAAGAAGTCGATAAGAAACCTAGATAAATTGAAGCTAAAGTTTTAGGTATTGGTGTAGCTGTTAAGTATAAAATATCTGATGGAATATTTTTTGCAGTTATTTTTTTTTTAATTTCCGTTCCGAATTTATGTGTTTCATCTATAATTATTAGGCCTAAATTCGGTATATCTAAATTTGATAATATGTGTGTTCCGAAAATAATTTGTATATTATTTTTTTGAATTTCTTGTTTTATTTTTTTTAAATTTTTAGTTTTAGAACTTAAACAAAATGATTTTATTTCAGGAAAAAAATTTTTAAAATTAGAATAATGTTGTTTGGATAAAATTTCAGTTGGCGCCATCATAACAACTTGTTTTTTTTTCGCTATAACTGCTATGGCTGAAATAAAAGAAATAATTGTTTTTCCTGAACCTACATCTCCTTGTATTAATCTTTGTGTATAATGTTGTTTTTGAAAATCATCAAAAATATCATCTATTATTTCTTTTTGATTTTTAGTTAATTCAAAAGTAATTTTTTTTATTATTTTGTTTATAAATTTTTCTTTATTATTAAATATTAAAGGAATTTTAGAAATAAGATGATGTTTTTCTTCCATCCATTTTTTATTTATTTTTAAAGCTTCTTCAAATTTAAATCTAATTAAAGCTTGATTTAATGATTGTTTATTTTGGGGAATATGTAAATTTTCAAAGGCTTTTTTTCTACTTATTAAATTATATTTTTTTAAAAAATTATTATTTAAATTTTCTTTAATAATTAAGCGAGGAGAATGAAAAATTTTTTTTAAAAAATTACTTATTTTTTTATCGGGAATTTTTTTTAATTTATAAATAGGTTGTATTTGATTAGCAATATTAGTATTTAATGAAACAAAAGAAGCTATTACGCAATTTTCGTATAAATAATATTTTCCTTTTATAAAAATATTTGTTCCTAATTTTAAAAAGTTAAAAAAGAAACTATTAAAAATTAATATTTTGACTATTTTTTTATTTACTAAGATTGAAATTTTTAAATAATTTTTTTTTTCTGATTTATTTTTTAAAAATATAGGTTGATTTATTATTTTTCCTAATAAATTAACTTCTTCTTTGTGAAAAACTTTGTTTATGTCATTTAAAATAAAATTTTTGTATTTTTTAGGTTTAGTTAAAATTAATTCTTTTATATTATGTATATTGTTTTGAATTAATTTTTTATTTAAATCACAATTATTAAACATTTTATGAATTTAATTTCATTTCTTTGATATTTTAAAATTTATTTTTAATAAATATATTTATATGAAAATATAATAATTATTTTGAAATTATTTGATTTTAAAATTAAATCTAATTTTTTATTAAAACGAAATAATAAAAATTATAACACATTATTTGAAAATATTTTTTAAAATTATTTTTTTTAAAATAAAAAATTTTAATTATTTTAATTATAAAAATATATTTGATTTCCTTTTTTAATTATTAATATAATTAATATATTATTGATATAATATTGTTATATAATAATATCAATAGAACAAATTTATTTTCTTATATTTTTATTTTATAATTTATAATTAATTTTTTGCATGATAAATTTTTATTTTTTATTGTTTTTGAAAAATAAGAATAGAATATTATTGATTATCATTCTTTAAATTTTTTATTATTTAATAATTTAATTTATTTTTTTCAATATATTGATTTTTTGATTTTTTAAATTAAAAATTTATATTATTCGTTTTTAAATATTTTAAAGAGAGTGAATTTTTAATAAAAAAATATGTGTTTATTTTATTCTGTGAAAAAAATTAATTGTAAATATGATTATTTACAAAATACAAAAAAAACAATTTGCGTAAATGGTTGGATTAAAAATTGTCGTTTTCAAAAAGAAATATTTTTTATTGATTTGAATGATGGTTCCTTTATAGAAGATTTACAAGTTGTTTATAAAAATAATTCTAAAAATAATATTGATTTAAAAAAAATAAAAGAAAATTTACAAATTGGTGCAGCTGTTTGCGTAGAAGGAATTTTGGTACCTAATTTTAAAATTAAAAGTAATTTTGAATTATTATCTTCTAAAATAATTTTTTTAGAAAAAAATGTTAATGACTATCCTATTCAACCAAAAAATCATTCTAAGATTTTTTTGCGTCAAATAGCTCATTTAAGACTAAGAACAAAATTATTTGGTGCCGTTTTTAGAATAAGAAACTCAGTTTCTTTCTTTATTCATGAATTTTTTCAAAAAGAAGGTTTTTTGTATGCTCATACACCTATTATTACTACTAGCGATGGAGAAGGAGCGGGAGAATTATTTAAAGTAACTTCTTTGGATTTGGCTAAAATAAATTTAAATGAAGAAAAAAAAATTGATTATAAAAAGGATTTTTTTGCTCAACCTACTTTTTTAACTGTAACTGGACAATTAGAAGGCGAGGCTTTTGCTATGGCTTTTAGTAAAATTTATACTTTTGGTCCTACTTTTAGAGCTGAAAATTCTAATACTCCGAGACATATTTCTGAATTTTGGATGATAGAACCTGAGATGGCCTTTTGTGATTTGCAACAAAATATAATTGTTGCTCAAAATTTAATACAATATGTTATTAAATGTTGTTTAAAAAATAATAAAAAAGATTTGGAATTTTTAGAAAATACACAAGAAAATAATTTAATCAAAAAATTAGAAGAAACAGCTTATTTACCAAAATTTTTACAAATAAAATATAAAAAAGCTATTCAAATTTTATTAGATAGTAAAATTAATTTTGAAAAAAAACCTGTTTATGGTGAAGATTTATCGTTAGAACATGAAAAATTTTTAACAGAAATTTTCTTTAAACAACCAATTTTTGTTATTGATTGGCCTAAAAAAATAAAAGCTTTTTATATGAAAAATAATTTAGACAATGAAACAGTAGCTGCTATGGATTTATTATTTCCCAAGGTTGGTGAATTAATTGGCGGATCACAAAGAGAAGAAAAGTTAGAAGTTTTAGAAGAAAAAATGAAAGAATTTAATATTTCTTTTAAAGAATTACAATGGTATTTAGATCTTCGTCGTTTTGGTAGTTGTATTCATTCTGGTTTTGGTATGGGATTAGAAAGGTTTTTAGTTTATTTAACAGGGTTAGATAATATTAGAGATGTTATTGCTTTTCCTAGGACTCCTAAAAATGCTCTTTTTTAATTTCATTTTAACTAAACTTTAAGTAAAATAATTAAGGAATTTATTATGGCTATTAAGTTAAAGAATGTTTCAAAAATTTTTATCAATGGTAAGAATAAACAAAAATATTATGCTGCAAATAAAATTAATTTAGATATACCCACAGGTAAATTAGTTACTCTTTTAGGTCCTTCTGGTTGTGGAAAATCAACTATTCTTTATATGATTGCAGGATTGATGAATGTTTCTGAAGGAAAAATTTTTTTCGATGATAAAGATGTAACTAATATACCTCCTGAAAAAAGAGGAATTGGATTAGTTTTTCAAAATTATTCTTTATATCCTCATATGACAGTAAGACAAAACATTATGTTTCCTTTACAAAATATGAAAATTCCTATTTCTGATATCCAAAAAGAAGTCGAAAGAATTTCTATTTTATGCTCTATTGAAGAATATTTAGATAAAAAGCCTTCTGAAATTTCAGGAGGACAACAACAAAGAGTTGCTTTAGCAAGAGCTTTAATTAAGAAATCTAAAATATTATTATTAGATGAACCTTTATCTAATTTAGATACTAGACTTCGTTTAAAAATGAGAGAAGAAATTAGAAGAATTCAACAAAAAACTAAGATAACAGCTATTTTAGTAACTCATGATCATGAAGAAGCTATGTCTATTAGTGATCATATTTATGTAATGAATAAAGGGTGCATACAACAAAATAATGTTCCTAAAAAAATTTACGATGATCCTAAAAATTTATTTGTAGCTTCTTTCTTAGGTGTTCCTTTTATTTCTGTTTTTAATGGTAAAATAGCCAATGGTAAAATATACATTGGAGATAGTGTTATTTTTGCTAATAAAAAATTTAAAAATTCGGAATTTAATAATAAATATTGTATAAAAGAAGTGTATGTAGCAATTAGGCCTGAAGGATATTTTTTAAAAGAAAATGGAGTTTTTGAAGTAGAAGGAATAACTATAGAAAATATTGGCAGAGAATTAATTTTATTAGCTAAAAATATTAATTCTGTTTATAAAAATTTTCAAATTATTATTCCTAATAACATTACTTCTTTATTAAAATTGGAAAGCGTTAATAAAATTAAATTTAGATTTAATATTTTAGAGAATAAATTTTTTATTTTTGATAAAATTAGTGGTAATAGGATTGTTTAAAAATGTTTGAGATTATAGGTTCTAAAAATAATAAACATTGGCTTTATCTAGCTCCTGCTTTAATCATTTTATTTGTTTTTACTTTTTATCCTTTAACTAAAACGATTATTATTTCTTTTAATAGTCATTATGATAAATTTAATGATATTTTTGGTTTAGGAATAAGAAATTTGTTTAGTTTTATAAATTATAAAAATGTTTTTAACGATTATGAATTTAGGTTCGCTTTAGTAAACACTTTAATATTGGCTTTATTTTCGGTTCCTATTTCTTTGGCGTTAGCTTTGTTAATAGCTTTATCTTTAAATAGTTTAAAAAATATTTTTTTAAAAAATATATTTAAAACCGTATTTTTTTTACCTTTTTTATCTAATGCTGTTGTTATGGGAATGGTTTTTAGTGTTTTTTTTTATTATAATTTTACTTTTATTTCTAATAAACCTGATGGTTTGTTTAATAGTTTTTTATCTTTATTTGGTATTAAATCTCAAAATTGGGTAAATGCTTCTGCTTCATATAGTAATAAAATGTTTGCTTTAATTTTTTATAATGTTTGGACTAGATTATCTTTTAAAGTTTTTGTTTTTATTTTAGCTTTACAAGATATTAATAAATCTTATTATAATTCCGCCAAAATAGATGGAACTTCTAAGTGGCGTATTTTTTCCAAAATTACTTTACCTTTGATAATGCCTATTATTTTTTATCAATTTATTATAGAGATGTTATCTATTTTTAAAGAATATGAATCTGTAGTCGGTTTGTTTGGTAAGCAATCAAATTATAAAATACAAACTATTGTAGGTTATATTTATACTCAATTATATAGTTCAAGTGTTGATTCTTATTCTAAAGGAGCAGCTGCAGCTGTAATATTGTTATTGATTTCTATTTTATGTACGACTATCAGTTTTTATTTTTCGAAAAAAAGAATTGATTATTAAGGTATTAAAAAAATGAACAAAAATAAATTATTTTTTATAAAAAAATTTTTTTATAATTTTAAAATGAAAATTAAAATATTTAATTATTTGAAATTTTTTCAATATTTATTGTTAATTTTTTTTGCTGTATTTTTTATTTTCCCTTTTTATTTGATGATTGTGACATCTTTTAAAAGTATAGATGATATTGCGCAAAACAATGCATTATCTTTGCCTAAGTATGGTTGGCATTTTTCTAATTATAAAAAATCCTTCTTTGATTCTTTTCATTTTTTGAAATATTTTATTAATACTTTTAGAATGTCTTTTTTTTCTAGTTTATTAGGAACTTTATGTTGTATTTTAACTTCATTTGCTTTAAATATTTTAAATTTTAAATATAAAAAAGTTATTATTATGCTTTTGTTTTTATGTTTAATGATGACTAGTGAAACTTTAGTTTTACCTAATTATAGGACTGTGTCAAGTTTGAATTGGATTGATACAGGTAAAAGTAATAATATTATTTTTGGTACAGATTATGCTATGATTTTCCCCTATTTAGTTAATGTTGTTCATATTTTTTTATTGATGAAAAGTTTTGAACGTGTTCCAAAAGAATTATATTATACTTCTAAATTAGATGGTATAACAGAGTGGCAATATTTATGGAAAATTTTAGTACCTTTAACTAAACCTACTATTATTTTAATTTTTATTTTTAGAATAGTATCGGCGTGGACTGCTTATGCTTGGCCAGAATTAGTAGGAGCTAAATTGTTGACTAATATGATGAGAAAAGTATTTGATTCTGAAACTGGGATTGATGCTGTTAATATTCAAATGGCTGCTTCTGTTTTAATTAATTTACCTTTATTTTTTATTTTTATTTATTTTAAAAAATATATTGTCTCCGGGGATCAAAGAAGTGGTATTAAAGGATAATAAAAGAAATATTTTTATTGTTTTTTTGTTTTTTATTGTAACTATTATTATTGTTATTTTTTTTAATTTTTTAAGAATATCTAAAACTGTTAATTTTTTTGAGCAATATAATGAATTAGAAAATTATGTTGCCAAAAATTTCAATAATAAACAAAAACAAAAACAATATTTTGAAAATAAAAATAAAAAAACGAAGATTGTTTTTTGGCATAATTTTTCTGTTAAAGAACACCAAATTTTAAAAAAAATAATTGATCAATTTGAACAAGATTTTCCTAATATCGAAGTTGTAGATTCAGAAAAAGGCAATTGGGGACAAATTTATAAAAATGTTTCAAATTCTTTGTCTGTAGATAAACAACCTCATTTAGTTTGTTCTTATCCCGATCATGTAGAGTTTTATTCTAAATCCAATAAAGTAATTCCTTTAAATATTTTTATGAATCATGATCAGGATTACATTTCTTCTTTTAAAGAACAATTTTTTCCTTTTGCTTTAAATTCTATGAATTTAAAAGGAACTCAATATGAAGGTGAAAATTTTTATTATGTTCCTTTTTTAAAATCAATTGATGTACTTTTTTATAATAGTGATATTATGAAGAAAATTAAATCAGAATTGCATAATGATGATGAATTAAATGCATTAATAGATGAAAATGGAATTATTGCTTTTAATTCTGGATTTACTTGGGACAAAATGGAAAAAATTTGTCAAAAAATGAAAAATATTAAAAAAGATCAAGATTTTGTTCCTCTTTTAGTGGATAGTGAAGCAAATTTATTTTTTGCTTCTAATGAATCTAAAAATGTCAAATATCCTTCCGATAGAACAGAAATAGAAAGTTATTTTAAAAATCAACAAAATAAAAATATTATTGAATATTTTAAAACTAATTTTTTTGATAAAGGATATATGGTTACTTCTAGTTTAAGTGGTGAAAAAAATAGTAGAGATTTATTTGTGGAACAAAAAGTTGGTTTTTTTATTACTTCTACCAGAAGAATAGATTCAGTTTATAGTCCAAATTTCAATATAGAGATGACTTTTATGCCAAAGTTTAATTCTGAAACATATTTTAAAAACCTTTTACAGGGTTCAAATGTCAATTTATTTTATTCTAAAGATAAAGATGAAATGTTGGCTTCTTGGTTGTTTTTGAAACATTTAATGTCTGAAGAAACTTATATCAAATTAATCCAAGAAAAAGGTGGTTTGATTATAGTTCGAAAAGATGTAGTTAATTTTTTTAATAAACAAAAAGAAGAAATAAAATCTTATATAAAACAGTTAAAAGAAGAAATTAATAAAAACTTAACTGATAAAGAAAAAGTAAACGAATTGGGAATTGAATTATTAAAAAATAAATTTCTTATAAATTTTGCTTTACCAGTTGCAAATGCTCAAGATTATATTGTTTTTTTTACTAATCCTGTTTTTGAAAATTCTAGTTTTTTTAGAAATGTTATAAACGAATTATTTTTAGAAATTTTAACTCTTGATTTGAAAGAGAATGAGTTATCAAAAAGAATAGATTATTTATTTCATGAGGCTTATAGGAGAATGATAACTAATTAATGAATTTATTTATTTTTTGAATTTTTTTTATTTTTTTGATACAAACAAAATTAAAAAAAATAATTTTAATTCTAAAGAAAGAAAAGATTAAAAAATAAAATGAAATTTATTAGAAAATATATTGAATTATTTGACACTATTATAATTCATAGTCATAGAAATCCTGATGGAGATAGTTATGGTTCTCAATTGGGATTAAAAAATATAATAGAAACCAATTTTCCTTACAAAAAAGTTTATGTAGTAGGTGAGGTAAATAATAATTTATCGTTTTTAGGTAAAATGGATATAATTCATGATGATGTTTATAAAAATGCTTTAGTTTTCGTTGTAGATTGTGGTCAAAGTAATGTTATTAGTGATTTAAGATATAAATTAGGAAAAAAAATTATTAGAATAGATCATCATTTATTGATTGAAAATATTGGAGATTATCAATGGGTTGATAGTTCTTTTGCTTCTTGTTCTGAAATGGTTTTCTCTTTTAAAGAAAAAAATAATTTTAAAATAACTCGAGAAGGAGCGTTACCTTTATATGTTGGAATAGTTACTGATACTGGTAATTTTCGATTTGAAAGAGTTAATGAAAACACTTTAAGAATAGCTTCTGAATTATTAAGTTATAAAATAAATATTTTTGAAATAGATAAAAAAATTAATATCCAAAATTTAAATCTTTTAAGATTTCAAGGATTTGTTTTAAATAATTTTATAGCTGAAAAAGGATTTATTTATTTTCAAACTACTATTACTGAGGTAGAAAAATTTAATTTAACTATTGAAAAAGCTTTTTCGATAGTGAATATTTTAAATAATGTTGAAAATTATCCTGTTTGGGCCTTTATTATCAAATTATCTAATGGTAATTGGAAATTAAGTATTCGTTCTTTAGGACCGAAAATAGATGATATAGTTAATAAATTTGGTGGTGGAGGACATTTTAGAGCTTGCGGAGTAATTGTTAAAACAAAAGAAGAAGTTGAAAAAATTATAATATTATTACAAAAGTCTATAAGCGATTATATGGAAAAAAAATAATAAATAAATTTTTGAGGTAAAAAAATGTTTTTAGAGGACACTATTGCAGCTATTTCAACTCCTTTAGGTACTGGAAGTATTTCTATTATAAGGATTAGCGGACCGGAAGCTATTGAAAAAATCGGCAAAATATTTAAATTTAAAAATAGTAAAAAAAAAAATAATTTATTAAAAGAATTATCTCATACTATTCATAATGGTTTTATTTTAGACGACAAAGGAGAAATTTTAGATGATGTTTTAATTTCTATTTTTAGAAAGCCAAATTCTTTTACTGGAGAAGATACTATAGAAATTAATGCTCATGGAGGAATTTTGATAACTCAATTATTATTGGAAAGAGTTTTATCTTTGGGTATAAGAATGGCTTGTCCTGGTGAATTTAGTAAAAGAGCTTTTTTAAATAATAAAATAGATCTTACTCAAGCAGAATCTATAATGGATTTAATTCATGCTCAAAATGAAAAAGCTTTAAAATTAGCTCAGTTTGGGCTACAAAAAAATACTTTTAAATTGGTTTCTGAATTACAACAAGATATTTTAACTTTATTAGGCGAAATAGAAGTTAATATTGATTATCCTGAATATGATGATATTCCAAATATTACTAATCAAAATATTCTGTTTCGAACGAAAATTTTAATTGATAAAATTCAAAATATTTTAAATTGTTCTATTAAAAATACTTTTATTAAAAACGGAATTAAAACATTAATTATTGGAAAGCCTAATGTTGGCAAATCCAGCTTATTAAATGTTTTATTAAACGAAGAAAGATCTATTGTTTCTGATATAGCTGGTACAACAAGGGATTTTGTTTCAGAAAATATAAATATTAACGGTATTAATTTGAATTTAATTGATACAGCTGGGATTAGAGAAACTCAAGATGATTTAGAAAAAATAGGAATTCAAAAAGCTAAGAAAATTTTAAAGGATGCAGAATTAGTTTTGTTAATATTAGATCAAAGTAACGTTTTAGAAAGAGAAGATGAATTTTTATTAAAATTGACTGAAAATCATTTTAGAATTTTAATTGGTAGTAAATCAGATTTACCTAATAAGTTAAATATTTCTTCTTTAAAAGAAAATGTTATTTTTATTTCTAATATTACAAAAAAAGGCATTAACTCTTTAAAAGAGAATATTTTAAAAATGTTTAAATTAAATAAAGTTAAAAGCAAAGATTTTAATTATTTTTCTAATGCTAGGCACATTAAACAATTAAAAATAGCTTTAAATTCTTTAATAATGATGAAGAAAACAATTACAAAACAATTAATGCCTATCGATATATATACTATTTATTTAAAAGAAGCTTATGAATCTTTAGGTGAAATTTTAGGTTCTAATGTTAAAGAATCTTTAATTAACGAATTATTTTCTAAATTTTGTTTAGGAAAATAATTTTTATTTAAAGAATTTGTATGATTAATTTTGAAAATAAATAATTTTAAAAAAAATTTAATTATTATAATTGAAAAGGTTAATATAAAAAAAGATAATATTATGATTAATATTAAATTAAATAAAAATTTAATTCAATCGTTTCCTTGTAAAATTACTCCTATAGAGATAATAAGACAAAATTATTTTAATTTGGATTCTAAACCTATAGCAGCTTTATTTAATAATGAATTGATAGAATTGAATAGAGAAATAGATCAAAATGGTTGTTTAGAAATTATGACTATTAAAGATCAAAGAAGTATAGAAATTTTAAATCATAGCACTGCCCATTTATTAGCTCAAGCAGTTAAAAGGATTTTTCCTAAATCTCTATTAAATATCGGACCTACTATAAAAGAAGGTTTTTATTATGATATTGATTTTTTAGATTATCATATTTCTGAAAATTCTTTAATCGAAATAGAAAAAATGATGCATTTGATTTCTAAAGAAAAATTAGATATTATTCGTAAAGAAATAAATATAAAAGAAGCTTATGAATTGTTTTCAAATAATCCTTACAAAATACAATTATTAGAAGAAATCCAAGAATCAAAAGTTAGCGTTTATTTTCAAGGAGAATTTTTTGATCTTTGTCGCGGAATTCATCTTATTAATACTAATATTATTCAAAATTTTAAACTTTTAAAAATATCTGGTTCTTATTTAAAAGGAAATTCATTAAATAAAAAATTAACTAGAATTTATGGAATTTCTTTTTTTCATCCTAAGGAATTAAAAAATTATTTAAAATTATTAGAAGAAAGAAAGCAAAAAGATCATAAAAATATAAACAAAGAACAAGAATTTTTTATGTTAACTCCAGATGTTGGTTTAGGATTTCCTTTGTGGTTGCCTAAAGGAGCTACTATTAGACGTATTATAGAAAGATATATTGTTAATAAAGAATTAGAATATGATTATCAACACGTTTACACTCCTGTTTTAGCCAATATTGAATTATATCAAACATCAGGTCATTTAAAATTATATAAAGAAAATATGTTCCCTATTATGAAATTGCAAAATGATGAAAAAATAGTTTTAAGACCTATGAATTGTCCTCATCATATGATGATTTTTAAGAAAAAATTACGTAGTTATAAAGATTTACCATTTAAAATAGCTGAATTAGGTATGATGCATCGTTATGAACATTCAGGCGCTGTTTCGGGTTTACAAAGAACTAGAGCAATGACTTTAAATGATGCTCATATTTTTATTACAGAAAATCAAATTGAAAATGAAATTATTAAAATTATTAATTTTATTTTTGAAGTATATAAAGATTTTAATATTACTGAGTATTATTTTAATTTAAGCACTAGAGATGTTAATAATAAAAAAAAGTATTTTGAAAATGAATTAATTTGGCAAAGATCTGAATTTATTTTAAAAAATATTTTAACAGAATTAAAAATCCCTTTTAAGGAAAGTGTAGGGGATGCTGCTTTTTACGGCCCAAAGATAGATATTCAAGTTTTAACAGCTTTAAATAATGAAGAAACTTTATCTACTGTTCAATTAGATTTTTTGTTGCCTAAAAAATTTAATTTAACTTATGTTGGTTCAGATAATAAAGAGCATAATCCTATTTTAATTCATAGAGCTATTATTTCTACTTTAGAAAGGTTTGTTGCTTTTTTAATAGAAAAAAACAAAGGATTTTTCCCTTTATGGCTAGCTCCTGTCCAAGTAGTCTTAATTCCTATTAATAATATTAAATATTTAAAATATACTCAAAAAATTAACAAAATATTTAAGAAGAATAATTTTCGTTCAGAAATAAACGATAAAGACAACAGTTTAAGTTATAAAATAAGAGAATCTCAAAAAAACAAAATACCTTATCAAATTGTTATAGGAGAAAAAGAGTTGTTAAATAGTACTTTAACTTTTAGAGAATACCGAAGCAACTTATCTCAAACTGTTTCAATTGAAGAATTTATTGATATTTTTAATAAAAAGATTAAAGAAAAAAAATAAAAAAAATCATAAAAAATTAAATTTTTTATGATTTTTTTATTAAATTTAAATAGTTTTTTATTTTTTTTTATTATTTTGTTGGTACAGTAGTAGCGTCAGTATCAATATCAGTTACCGTTCCAGCTCCTACAGTTTTACCGCCTTCTCGAACAGCAAATTTAGTACCTTTTTCTAAAGCTATTGGATGTATTAGAGTAACATTTATTTCTACTAATTCTCCAGGCATTACTACTTTAATCTTAGGATTTTTTATTTGTATAACACCTGTTACATCAGTTGTTCTCACATAAAATTGAGGTCTATAATTATTTGTGAAAGAGGTTGTTCTACCACCTTCTTCAGCTTTAAGAACATACATTTGAGCTGTAAATTTCAAATAAGGTTTAATAGAGCCTACTTTTACTAAAACTTGCCCTCTTTCCATTTGTTCGCGCGAAATACCACGTAATAAAACACCTATATTGTCGCCCGCTAAAGCACCTGTAGAATCTAAGCTTTTACGAAACATTTCTAATCCTGTAACAACAGCTTGTTTAGTTGGTTTTATTCCTACTATTTCTACTGTATCTCCAACTTTGACTTGTCCTCTTTCAACACGTCCTGTAGCTACTGTTCCTCTACCTGTAATAGTGAAAACATCTTCTATAGGTAATAAAAAAGGTTTTTTCATTTCTCTAATTGGTTCTTTAATATAATCGTCTAAAGCTTTAATTAATTTTTCTATGCTTTTAGTATATTTACTATCACCTTGAATAGCTTTTAAAGCTGAACCTCTAATAATTGGCACATTTTCATAATCAAATTTATTTGCTTTTAAAACATCTTTGATGTCCATTTCTATTAAATTTAAAAGTTCGTCATCATCTACTAAATCACATTTGTTCAAAAAAACTAATATTTTAGGCACTCCTACTTGTTTTGCTAGTAAGATATGTTCTTTTGTTTGTGGCATAACACCATCAGATGCAGAAACAACTAAAATACTTGAATCCATTTGTGCTGCACCAGTAATCATATTTTTTATAAATTCAGAATGTCCAGGACAATCTACGTGAGCATAATGTCTGTTTTCCGTTTCATATTCAACATGAGTAGCGTTAATAGTTATACCACGTTTTTTTTCTTCTGGAGCTTTATCTATTTGCTCATAATCTTGTTTTTGTGCTAAACCTTTTAATGATAAATAATGCGTTATTGCTGAAGTTAATGTAGTTTTTCCATGATCTACATGTCCTATTGTTCCTATATTGATATGTGGTTTATTTCTTTTAAATACAACAGCCATTTTAAGGCCTCCTTTGATTATTTGTGTTTTTTTATTTATTGTTTGAATTTTAATTTATGAAAAATATTAAAAATAAATAAAATTAAAATTATAAAAAAATAATAAAATTATTTTTAAATCTTTAATTTCGTTCTTTAATTATTTTTTCAGTAATGTTTTTAGGTGTTTTTTCATAATTTAAGAATTGCATTATAAAACTTGCTCTACCTTGTGTGTTAGATCTTAAATTTGTAGCATACCCAAACATTTCAGACAAAGGCACTAAAGATTTAATATAAAAACTATTATTACGATTTTCTTGATTTTCAATTCTTCCTCTTCTAGAAATTAAATCACCAATAACGTTACCTACATAATCATCAGGTGTTATTATTTCTACATTCATTATTGGTTCTAAAATAACAACACCGCCACTGTTTTTCGTTTCTTTTAAAGCTAAAGAAGCAGCTATTTTAAATGCTATTTCAGAAGAATCTACATCGTGATAAGAACCATCTAATAAAGTTGCTTTTACATCTATTAAAGGGTAACCAGCAATAATACCATTGGCTAAGGATTCTTCAAGACCTTTTTTAACTGCAGGAATGTATTCCCTTGGAACAACACCACCTACAATTTTGTTTATAAATTCAAAACCCTTTCCTTCGTTAGGTTCAAAACGAATATTAACATGTCCATATTGACCTCTACCACCTGATTGTCTTATAAATTTTCCTTCTGTTTCCGTAACTTTCGTTAAAGTTTCTCTATAAGATACTTGAGGTTCGGCTACGTTGGCTTGTACTTTAAATTCTCTTTTTAAACGGTCCATTATTATATCTAAATGTAATTCTCCCATTCCAGCTATAATGGTTTGACCAGTCTCATGATTTATATGTACTTTAAATGTAGGGTCTTCTTCAGATAATTTACCTAAAGCAACAGATATTTTGTCTTGATCGTTTTTAGTTTTTGGTTCTACTGCTATTTCTATAACTGGTTCTGGAAAATTCATAGATTCTAAAACTATAAAATCATTTTCTAAAGTTAAAGTATTTCCTGTGTTTGTGTTTTTTAAACCAATAATTGCAACTATATCTCCTGCGTTAGCTTCTTTTATTTCTTTTCTTGTATTTGCATGCATTTGCAATATACGTCCAACTCGTTCTCTAATGTTTTTAGTTGTATTTTTTACATAAGTGCCTGTTTTTATATTTCCTGAGTAAATTCTTAAAAAAGTTAATCTACCTACAAAAGGATCTGTCATAATTTTAAAAGCTAAAGCTGTAAAATTTGGATCCAAAGGATTACGAATTAATTTTTGATTATTTTCATCTAAACCTTCTATTGGTGGAATATCCATAGGTGAAGGTAAGTAATCTATCATTGCGTCTAGAATTTTTAGAACTCCTTTGTTTTTAAAAGAAGATCCGCATAATACAGGAAAAAAATTAACATCAATTGTTGCTTTTCTGATAACTTTTTTTAATATATCTGAATTTATTTCTTTATTTTCTAAAAATAAATTTGTTAAATTGTCATCAAATTCAGATAATACTTCAATTAATTCTTTTCTTTTTTTTAAAGTTATTTCTTTTAAATTTTCAGGAATATTTATTTCTTTATTATTTTCGTTAGGTGAACCGTCATATTCATAAGCTTTCATTTCTAAAAGATCAATAATACCATTAAAATTATTTTCTTTTCCTATAGGCCATTGAATAGCAGCAACTTTAACTCCTAATCTGTCTTTTAAAGTTTTTATAGCGTAATCAAAATCTGCACCTATTTTATCCATTTTATTAACAAAAACAATTCTTGGAACTTTATATTCTGTAGCTTGTCTCCAAACAGTTTCAGTTTGTGGTTCTACTCCTGCTTGTGCATCAATAATTGCTATGGCAGAATCTAATACTCTTAAAGAACGAGAAACTTCAACTGTGAAGTCTACATGCCCTGGAGTATCTATAATATTAATTTGATGTTTTTTCCAAAAAATAGTTGTAGCAGCAGATGTGATTGTTATTCCTCTTTCTTGTTCTTGTTCCATCCAATCCATTTGCGAATCACCGTCATGAGTTTCTCCGATTTTATGAATCTTACCTGCATGAAATAAAATTCTTTCTGTTGTAGTTGTTTTACCAGCATCAATATGAGCCATAATGCCAATATTACGTATTTTTTCTAATTGTTTTTCTCGTCCCATAATAATAATAAAATCTCCTTGTTAATGTAGTTAATAGATGTGTAATCAAATTTATTAAATTAAGAATAACGATGATATGCAAAAGCTTTGTTAGCTTCAGCCATACGATGCATATCTTCTTTTTTCTTGATTGCTAATCCAGTTCCTAAAGAAGCATCTATAATCTCTTTAGCGAGTTTTTCTGTCATAGTTTTTTCATTACGTTTTTTAGCACATTCAACTAACCATCTTAATCCTAATGATTGTCTTCTTTTAGGAATAACTTCGGAAGGTATTTGATAATTTTGACTTCCTATAGCACGATTACGTACTTCTAAAATTGGCATAATGTTATTTAAAGCTTTGTTAAAAACATCTATAGGTTCTTGTTGTGTTACTTTTTTTACTTTTTCAAGAGCATTATATAAAATGGTTGTAGCAGTACTTTTTTTACCATCTTTCATGATAGTATTTATCATTTTCGATATTATTTGAGAATTATAAACAGTATCTGAAGATATATCTCTTTTATAAACATTTTTTTTACGAGACATAAAATTTTACCTTATTTTAACTTTCTTTTAGAATTGTAATTTTTTTGTTATTTAATAGTAATTATTTAAAATAATTACCTATTAAATAACAATTTTTTATTTTTTATTAGTGTTTGTTTTTTTAGCACCATATCTGGAACGACTTTGTTTTCTATTATTTACTCCAGTTGCGTCACGAGCACCTCTTATTATTTGGTATCTTACTCCTGGTAAATCTTTTGTTCTTCCGCCTCTTACTAAAACAACGCTGTGTTCTTGTAAAGAATGGCCTATTCCAGGAATGTAAGCAGTTACTTCGGTTCTATTGCTTAATCTTACTCTAGCTACTTTTCTTAAAGCAGAGTTAGGTTTTTTTGGAGTTAAAGTAGAAACTTTAATACAAACGCCAGCTTTTTGAGGAGAATTATATTGTTTGTTTTTCTTTTTTAAGCTATTAAAACTGTATCTTAAAGCTGGTGATTTTGATTTAAAGTTTTTAGCAGTTCTTTTTTTTCTTGTTAATTGGGAAATAGTAGGCATTTAATAAACCTCTTTTATAGATTATTTTGATAATTATTTTTGAATTTTAGTATAAAATTGTAGACAACTAATTATATCTTTTTTTGTTATAAAAATCAATGTTTTGTATATTATTTCAATATAAATATGAATAAAATTTATTTAATTTTTGTAAATTTAAATTTTATTTTTTTTTGTTTTTTTAGGATATTTAAAAAGAATAGAATCTAAAATACCTGTTCCAGCTGGAATTAATCCACCTACAATTACATTTTCTTTTAATCCATATAAAGGATCTGTTTGACCTTTTATAGCTGCATCTATTAAAATTTTAGTAGTTTCTTGAAACGAAGCTGCTGATAAAAAAGAATCACTTTTTAAAGAAGCTCTAGTGATTCCTAATAAAATAGGTTTTCCTACAGCTAGATTTTTGTTTTTTTGAATCATTACATCATTAGCTTTTTTAAATTCTTTTGTAGAAATTTCTAAACCAGGTAAAAGATTAGTATCTCCGCTAGAAATAACCATTATTTGTTTAAACATTTGTCGAACAATTATTTCTATATGTTTATCACTTATTGTTACACTTTGGGATTGATATACTTTTTGTACTTCTTCTAAAATATATTTTTGAGTTTCTTGTGTATTGCTTGTTCTTAATAATTCTTTTATATCTATAGAACCGTTAGTTAATTTTTGTCCTGATTTAACATGCATATTTTCTTTTACTAAAATTTCTGTATTAGGATAAGTTATATAGCTTATTTCTTTTGTTATGTCTGTATCTGGAGAAATAAAAATTTCAAATGAATTTCCGTTAATATTTTTTATTTTAGTTATAATTCCGTCATATTCACTTATTATTGCTTGTCCTTTTGGTTTTCTTGCTTCTAATAATTCTTGAATTCTAGGTAATCCTTGAGTAATATCTGAAACTGATAAAACTCCTCCAGTATGAAAAGTTCTCATAGTTAACTGTGTTCCTGGTTCTCCTATAGATTGAGCTGCTATAACTCCAACCGCTTCTCCTATTTCTACATCTTTATTTGTAGCTAAGTTTAAACCGTAACATTTAACACAAATACCATGTTCACAATTACAAGTCAAAACACTTCTTATTTTTACTTTAGTAATTAATGAATCGCAAATTTTTTTACTAATTGATCTAGTAATTAATTGATTTTTTTCAATTATAAGATCTTGCGTAATAGGATTAAATATATTTTCAGCAGAGTAACGACCAAAAATACGCTGTTCTAAAGTTATAATTTCTTTATCATCTCTTTTAATTGTTTCTACTGTAAAATATTTATCACTGAAACAATCTTCTTTTGTAATAATATTATCTTGCGCTACATCTACTAATCTTCTTGTTAAGTATCCTGATTCTGCTGTTTTTAATGCTAAATCTATAGACACTTTACGAGTTCCATGAACAGAAAGGAAAAATTCAGCTACTGTTAGACCTTCTTTAAAAGAACTTTTTACTGGTATTTCTAAAATTTCTCCTTTAGGACTGTTCATTAAACCTCTCATTCCAGATAACTGAGAAAAATTTGAAGCATTTCCTCTCGAACCACTGTCACTTATCATAAATAGATTGTTATCTTTATCAAATTCTTTAATTAATCCTTCTTGTATTTCATCTCTAACATTTTTCCATTCTTGAATCACTAATCCTTTTTTTTCTGAACTTGTTAAAAAACCAGAATCATACCATTTGTCTATTTCTAAAATTTTATTTTCTACTAATTCTAATAATTCTTCTTTTTTAGAATAAATATTGATATCACTGTATGAAATAGTTATTCCAGACATTGTAGAATATTTAAAACCTAAATCTTTAATATTATCTAAAATTTCTGCTGTTTTTGTGTTATTATTTTTTTTAAAAACACGAGTTATAATCATAGAAAGAAATTTCTTTTTAAAAGGTTCTATATATTCTGCTTTATCTAATTTTTCTCTAGGGTGAGTACCTTTAGAAATAAAATAAATATCTGGAGTTTTATTTTCTAAATTAAAAGCAGTGGGTTCTTGGATATAAGGAAAATCAGAAGGTAAAATTTGATTAAAAATTAATTTTCCTAGCGTAGTAATTAAATATTTTTCTTTTTGTTCTTCTGTAAAATAAGAATTAATATTTTTTGGTTGCACTAATATTCTAGTGTGTAATGCAATTTCTTTGTTAAAGAATGCTAATTCAGCTTCTTTTAAATCTGAAAAAATTTTTCCTTCATTTCTATGTTTTTGTTTATGAATTTTATTTTTTTCTTCAGCATTAAAACCTGTTAAAACACGGTCTCTTTTTTCTTCTATAGTTAAATAATAATTTCCTAAAACCATATCTTGAGAAGGCGTTAACACAGGGTTACCATTTTTAGGATCTAAAATATTGTTTGAAGATAACATTAATAAACGAGCTTCTGCTTGCGCTTCCAATGAAAGAGGTAAATAAACGGCCATTTGATCGCCATCAAAATCTGCATTAAAAGCTGGAGTTACTAAAGGATGTAATTTTATTGATTTTCCTTGCACTACTTTAATACTAAAACATTGCATTCCTAAACGATGCAAAGTTGGTGCTCTATTTAATAAAATAGGATGTTCTTTAACAACTTCTTCTAAAACAGTCCAAACGTAATCGTTCATTTTTTCATATAAAAGTATTGCACTTTTTTTATCTATTCCTTTTACTTTTTGTAACTTATTTAAAATAAAAGGTTTAAATAAAATAACAGCCATTTCTTTCGGAATACCACATTCGTGTATTTTTAATTCTGGTCCTACAATAATAACTGATCTAGCAGAATAATCTACTCTTTTTCCTAAAAGATTTTGACGAAAACGACCTTGCTTTCCTCTTAACATTTCTGATAAAGATTTTAATGGTCTATTTCTTTCTAAATTAGAATTATTTTTTTTATTCATTTTGACATTATCAAATAATGAATCGACAGCTTCTTGCAACATTCTTTTTTCATTTTTGATGATTAATCTTGGAGCTTTTTGTTTGATTTGTTTTTTTAATCTATTATTACGATTTAAAATTCTTCTATATAAATCATTAATATCAGTAGTAGCAAAACGTCCGCCATCTAAAGGAACAATAGGTCTTAAATCTGCAGGTAATACAGGAATAACATCCATTACCATCCATTCAGGTTTATTATCAGATTTGTTAAATGATTCTATAATTTCTAATCTTCTAATGACATTGATTCTCTTTTGTTTTGAAACATTATTCAAGAGATGTCTTAATTCTTTAATAGTTTTATTTAAATCTAAATCTTCTAATAATTTTTTAATTGCCTCAGCACCTGTAAGAGCGATAAAATTATCTCCATATTTTTCTAAGTAATAACTATATTCTAATTCAGATATTATTTGTCTTTTTTTTAAATTAGTATGTCCTTGTTGCATTACTATATAAGAAGCATAATAAATTATTTCTGTTAATTCTTTAGCTTTAATTCCTAAGAGAATAGCTATTCTACTTGGAGAGCTATTTGCATACCAACTATGCACAATAGGAGAGCATAGTTCAATATGACCCATTCTTTCTCTTCTTACTTTTTGCTCTGTTAATTCTACTTCACATTTTGGGCAAATTGTATTTTTTTGTAATGTTTGTTTTTTTGTGCAAAAACATTGCAAGTCTTTTGTAGGGCCAAAAATCTTAGGACAAAAAAGTCCTCCTATTTCTGGTTTCGCTGTTCGATAGTTTATAGTTTCGTAATTAATTACTTCACCATAAGACCACTGTCTTATTTCATGAGGAGAAGCTAACCTAATTTTAAAATAATCATATTCACGACTACCGTATTCTTTTGTAGATTCGTATTTTTTTTCTTCTGAAGTTGTTTTATTTTTTTTTAAATTATTTTCTTTGTTTTTTGATGATTTATCATTATACAATGTTAATATATTTTTTATTTGTTCGTAATGATTATTATTATTTTTAAATAAATTAAATAAAATATTAGGTTCGGTTTTCAAAAAAGAAAAACTATCTGTAATTCCTTTTTGTTGTAATATTTCTTTTATTTCTTGATCAAAACCTAAATTTTCTAAAGAATTCGGTAAAAAATATTTTTTTAAAATAGGAATTATTTTAAAAAAAGTTTTTTTCGTTAATAAAGAATTTAAGTCTGTTAAATTGTAATAATTAAAATCTTTTAAAGAATTTATGCCGATTAATTTTAATTCTTCAATTTGATTTTTTGAAATAAAAAAATCTTCAATTTTTTGATTTAAATTCATGATTAATTATTATTGCTCCTTATTCGTTTGAACCAAAGAAAAATGAACTTTATTTTCTTTAGTATTGGATTTTATTAATTCTACATGCAATCCTAGAGCTTGTAATTCTTTTGAAAATACTCTAAAACTTTCAGGTATTGAAGGTTTTGGTAAACATAATCCATTAACAATAGCATTGTAAGTTTTATTTCTTCCTATAATATCATCGCTTTTAATTGTTAGTAATTCTTGTAATATATTAGCAGCTCCAAATGCATATAATCCCCAAACTTCCATTTCTCCAGTTCTTTGTCCTCCAGGTCCGCTTTGCCCTTGTCCTCTAGTTGCTTGATTTGTTATCAAAGTGTAAGGACCTACGTTTCTAGCGTGTAATTTATCATCTACCATATGTGATAATTTACTTATATAAAGAACACCTACAGAAATTTTATTGTCATATGGTTCTCCTGTTCTTCCGTCATATAAAGTTACTTTTCCATCTAAAGGTAAATTAGCTTCTTTCATGATTTCTTTTAAGTCTTCGTTATCAACTCCATCAAAAACGGGAGTTGCTACTTTAATGTTTAATTTTTTAGCAGCAAGTCCTAAATGCATTTCTAATATTTGTCCGATATTCATTCTACTTGGAACTCCTAAAGGATTTAAAATTATATCTATAGGAGTACCATCTTCCATATATGGTAAGTCTTCTTTAGGTAGCACTAGCGAAATAACTCCTTTATTTCCGTGTCTTCCTGCTATTTTATCTCCTGCTTTAATTTTTCTTTTTTTAGCTATATAAACTTTAATACATTCTTTTATTCCAGGATTAGATAAAACATCTCCTTTTTTAACTGAAAAATATTCAACGCTTTGCACAATACCTTCTTCTCCAAATGGGACTCTCAAAGAAGCATCTTTATAATCTCTTGCTTTTTCGCCTATAATTGTTTGAATTAATTTTTCATAAGGGGTTGGTTCAAAGAATCCTTGTGGTATAATTTTTCCTACTAAAATATCACCCTCTTTTACTTCAGATCCAGGTATAATGATTCCTCTTTCGTCTAAATTTTTTATCATATCGGCGTTTACATTAGGAATTTCTCTTGTTATTTCTTCTTTTCCTGAACCTTTTTTTAATTCTCTTGTATGTATTTCGTATTTATTTATATGTATTGAAGTATAAATATCTTCTTGTACAAGTCTTTCAGATATACCAATAGAATCTTCATAATTATATCCATGCCATGTCATGAAAGCTACTAAAACATTTTTCCCTAAAGCTAATTCTCCTTTTTCAGTAGCGTGACCGTCTGCTATAATATCTCCTTCTTTGATAAATTCGTTTTTTTGTACTATAGGTTTTTGTAAAATTAAATTATTTTGGTTAGATTTTAAAAAATTATTTAATTCATAAACTTGTTCTTCTTTTTTGTTGTTGACAATAATGATTTTAGTTGCATCTACATAAGAAACATAACCATCTTCTTTTGCAATAACTAAACAACCTGAGTCTTTAGCTATTCTGTATTCTATCCCAGTTGCTACTATAGGAGATTCAGGAATCAAAAGTGGTAAAGCTTGTCTTTGCATATTAGTACCCATAAGAGCTCTAGATGCATCGTTATGTTCTAAGAAAGGTATTGAAGAAGTTGCTACAGAAACTATTTGTTTTGGGGAAACATCTATGTAATCTATTTTTTTTACGTCATAAACCCCTGTTTCTCCATTTCTTCGAGCTATAATTTTTTTTTCTAAAAGAACATTATTTTCATCTAATTTTAGAAGAGAATCAGCTGATGCAATAATTTTGTCTTCACTTTGAATTGAAGTTAAATATTCATATTCATGAGATACTTTACTTTCTTTATTTGAATGAATTACTTTTAAAAAAGGTGTTTTTAAAAAACCATATTGATCTACTTTAGCATATGTAGATAATGAAGAAATTAAACCTATAGAAGGACCTTCAGGTGTTTCAATAGCACAAAACATTCCATAATAAGAATTTTGAACGTCTCTTACTTCTATCCCTGCACGATCACGATCTATTCCTCCTGCACCTAATGCTGAAATTCTTCTTTTTTGTGTTAATTCTGCTAATGGATTTATTTGATCCATAAAATGAGACAACCTAGAACTACCAAAAAAATTTTTAATAACCATGGAAAGTGAAGAAAAATTAACTAATTCTCCTGGTGTTGTTGAATCGAATTTGCTAATAGACATTCTGTCTTTGATGTTTTTTTCAGATCGAGTTAAACCTATACGAAATTGATTTTTTAAAAGTTCTCCTATTAGTCTTAATCTTCTATTACCTAAATAATCTATATCATCTGTATGACCTACATTGTCATAAAGATTTAAATAATAACTAATACTAGCTATAATATCAGATAAAACAATATTTTTTTTATTTTCTTCTTGATTATTTCCTAATATTTTTATTTTTTTCTGATTATTATCTTCATCTGTAATATAAACTTCTAATACTTCATTTAAAACACTTTTATTGTTTTTAGATTCTTTATTTTGATATTTTTTATAATTTAAAAGAAATTTTACGATTTTTGTTTTTATAAAATTTTTATTTTCTTTTAAAATATTTATTACTTTATTATCTAATAATGTATCAGCGGGTATTAAAATTTCTCCTGTTTGTAAATTAAAGATGTTATTTTTTATATAAACTTCATCATTAGAATTATTTTTTTTATAAATTAAATTTATATTATTTTTATTATTTTCATTTTCTAGATTAATTTCACTATTAATTGTTTCTACTTTAAAACAATGACGATAATTTTTTAATTTTTCTATAATATCTTTATTTACTAAAGTGTTTTTTTTCACAATAATATTTTGTGTTTCTGGATCTATTATATCTTGAGCTAAAATAGTATTTTCAATTCTGTTCAAAACATCTAATTTTTTGTTTATTTTATATCTTCCGACAGACGATAAATCATATTTTTTTCTATCGAATAATCTAGTTCTTATGAAATCTTTAGCTGAATTAATTGAAACTTTTTCTCCTTGGTGTAATTTTGAATAAAGTTCCATTATAGAATCATTAGTATTAGAAACATTGTCTTTTTGAAAACTTATATTTAAAAGATCATTTTTTCCGAAAACTTTTTCTATTTCTTCTTGATTATTTAAACCTAAAACATGAATAAATTTAGTTAAAGGAATTTTTTTAGAACAATCTAATTTAGCGTAAAGAACATCTTTATTACTTTGTTCATATTCTATCCAAGCTCCTCTTGTAGGAATAATTTGCGCTTCATAACGTTTTTTATTTGTTTTAATATCTAATTTTTCAGAAAAATAAATACCTGAAGAACGTATTATTTGTGCTATTACTACTCTTTCAGTTCCATTAAACACAAAAGTACCAGAAGGAGTCATTAAAGGTAAATCTGTCATTAATACGCGGCTTTTTTTAACTTGTTCTGTTAATACATTTTCCAATGTTACTTCTGCAAATAGTTCTGAACAGTAACTGAAATCTCTTTTTTTAGATTCTTTAACATTTAATTTAGGTTGTTCTAAAAAAAAATCATCAAAATATAATTTTAAATCTCCATTATAACTTTCTATAGGAGAAATTTCATTTAAAGATTCACGAATTCCCTCTTTTAAAAATGACTCAAAAGAGTCTTTTTGTATTTTAATTAGATTTGGCAAATCTACATCAAAATTAATTTTTGAATAATTACGACGTTCTACTTTAGTACCATATTTGACGTTACGATATTTTTTCATTTATAAAATGCTCCCAATGTTTTTTGAAATTTTTTTCTGAATTATAAATATATATAGATAAAAATTAATAAAAATTATTAAGTTTTTTGAAACCAAATAGATAATAAAAACCTAAGATATATTTCACCTTAGGTTTTTAAAAAAAAATATTATTTTAATTCTACTGTAGCGCCTAATAATTCTAATTGTTTTTTGATTTGTTCAGCGTCTTGTTTGCTAACATTTTCTTTAATTATTGAATCAGGAGTTTCAGTTAAATTTTTAGAATCTGATAATCCTAAATTAGTTATATCTCTAACTGCTTTAATTACTGCAATTTTATTGCTTGGTTGGCCGAAAGTTTTAAGTATAACTTGGAATTCTGTTTTTTCGTCTTGTTCAGATTTTTGTTCTGAATCTTTTTGACTTGTTGTGGATAAAATAGCAGAAGGGTCAATTCCAAATTCTTCTTTTATTCCATCTACTAATTCTTTTATTTCTAATAAAGTCATGCTTTTTAATGATTCTATGAATTTTTCTTTATTTAATTTTAATTTAGACATTTTTTAAATCCTTCTTTTACATTTATTTATATATTTTTTATACTAAAAATATTTAAAATTTCAATATTAAAAATAAATTAAATTTTAAATTATTTATTTTTAAAATTATCTTTTTTTATTAATAAATCTAATGATATTGCTAATTCTTTTAAAGTTATTAACATACTTGATGATAACATTGCTAATAATACTTCTTTTGATGGTAAATTTGCTATTTCTTTAATCATTTTTTCTGTATAAAATTTATCTTCAAAAATTCCTGCAATAATTTTCAAAAATTTATTAGTTTTAGTAAAATCATACAAAATTTTAATAGGTTCTACTGAATCTTGATTATTTATTAATAAAGATTTAGAATACTTTGTTAATTCTGATATTTCTTTTTTGTTTGCAATTTTAAAAGCTCTTTTTATTATATTGTTTGGATATAATTTAATTTTACTATCGAATTCTCTTATTTTTCTTCTTAAATTAGTGATATTACTTACTTTTAATCCTTGACTTTCGAATAAAACTATTGATTTTGAATTGTTAATGTCTTGAACTAATAAATTTACTTCTTCTTTTTTTTTAATAATAGAATTTGACATGATTTAATTATCATTTCCTTCTTTAATTTATTTTTTAAAACAATAAATATTTCAAATTAAACAACTAAAAAATATTTAAACAAAATAATTGTTTAAAAATAAATAAAAAATATATTTTTTAAAAATGATTTGTTTAATTATATTTTATTTACTTAATGTTAAATATTTTTTATTGTATAGATAAATGATCTATTTTAATTCCAGGAGCCATTGTAGAAGAAATAGTTACAGATTTAAAAAAATTACCTTTTACTGTTTTAGGTTTATTTAATGATAAATGTGAATATAAAAATTTCAAATTTTCTGTTAATTGTTCTTTTGAAAATGAAATTTTTCCTATAATTGTATGTATATTTCCTGATTTATCTACTCTGTATTCTATTCTTCCTTTGTTTATGTCTTTTATTGTTTGTTCAATATTTTCTGTTACAGTACCTAATTTAGGATTAGGCATTAAACCTTTTGGTCCTAAAATACGACCTAATTTTGATATAGACGGCATTAAATCTGGAGTACAAATTAAAACATCAAAATCTAAAATTTTTTTAGAAATTCTATCTATTAAATCTTGATTTCCTGCATAATGAATATTTAATTCTTTTGCTTTTTCTAGTTGCAAACCTTTAGCTAAAACAGCTATTTTTAGATTTTTACCACTTCCATTAGGTAAAACTAATGAACTTCTTAAATTTTGTTCAACTTTTTTAGGATCTAATTTAAGACAAAAATTACATTCTACTGTAGCATCAAAATTAGCTATTTTAGTTTTTTTTACTAATTCTAAAGCTTCAGGTAAATTATATAATTTATTGCAATCTATTAATTCTTTTGCTGCTAAATATTTTTTACTTTTTTTCATAAATAATTTATTTTATTTTTAAATTTTTTCTATATAAATTTTATAAATATAGAAAAAATTAAATCCTTTCTTGAGGAGAATATAACTTAATTTCAAACAAACCAAAATATAAAATATTAAATTATTCTTCTATTACAAATCCCATATTAAGAGCAGTACCTTTTATTATTTTACATGCATTTTCTAAAGAATAAGCGTTTAAATCGGATAATTTTATTTTAGCTATTTCTTCTATTTGTTTTTTCGTTAAAGTTGCTATTTTATTTTTTTTCGCGTTAGAAGAACCTTTTTCTATTTTTGCTATTTTTTTTAAAAGATCACTAGCTGGTGGTGTTTTAGTTACAAAAGAAAAAGTTCTATCTTGAAAAACTGTAATAATAACAGGTATTATAAAACCTTCTTGATCTTTCGTAGCTTCGTTAAATTGAGAACAAAAAGATGGAATATTGACTTGAGCTTGACCTAAAGCCGGACCTACTGGAGGAGCTGGATTTGCTTTTTTAGCTGGTATTTGTAATTTAATAGTTTTTATAATTTTTTTAGCCATTATTTTGTAAAACCTCTTTCAAAAAAAATAATTATAAATAACAAAAATTTCTTTTTTATATATTAAAAATTTATTTAAAAAATTATCAAAATTTAAAAAAATAATTCTCTAAAAAATAATTATAACATAGTTATAACTTAAAATAAATATAAAAAAATCATTTAAAATATAATGAAATTCTAGTATTAATTAATTTCCTTGAAGCAAGCAAAAGAAATTTCAATAGGTGTGTTTCTTCCGAATAAATCTATTTCTACTATAATTTTATCTTTTGAATGTTCAACAAAAGCTACTTTACCTTTTTGACCTGCAAAAGAACCATGAGTTATTTCTACTCTTTTATTTATTAAATGATCATAGTTCGGTTTTTTTATTATTCCCATTTTTATTAATATAGGATTAATTTCTTTTTCACTTAAAGGAACAGGTTTCGCATCACTTCCTTTAATAGAACCTAAAAAGCCAGTCACTTTTGGTATATTTCTTACTACAAACCAAGATTGTTCAGTAACAATCATTTTAATAAATATATAACCAGAAAACATTTTTTTTTCTTTTTCTTGTTTAGAACCATCTGCTTTAAATTTAAAATATTTTTCTTTTGGACAAATAACTTGGAATATTAAATTTGATACACCTACGCCGCTATTTGCTAATTTTAATAAGTCTTCTTTAACAGAATTTTCATATCCAGAGTAAGTTTGTATAATATACCATTTTGGTTTTTGATTGTTTTCTGAATTTGTTATTTTTTTATTTTCTTCGAATTCATTAATTATTTTTTTTTTATTTTTCATTTAAAAGAACCTTATTTTTGGATTTTTTGAATAATTATTCATTAATATTAAAATTAAAAAGATTTTTAACTTCTTTGAAAGGATCGATATAGTTATTGTAAACATTTTGAAATAAATCCATTATTAATACAAAAATCAAAGTAAAACATACAACTTGTATCAAATTAATTAAAATTTTCCCAAAAGAAGGCCATTTTATTAAAAATAAAATTTCCTTTGTTTTGAATATAAATACCAAAGTACTGTATAAAAAAATAACAAGAGAAAAATTAAATACAATATTGTAAAAATTTTCTAAATTTTTATATTCGTGTTTCAAAGTTCTAGATAAACCCATTAAAAAAATAGACAAAAAAACAAGAAAAATATTCTGAAAATTATATTTTTTTTTAATGATATCAAATAATATATTTGATAATTGACTTTGTTGTTCGTCTGGATTTTTAAATACCATAAAAACTCCTTATTTTATTATTTATTATTTTGTTTCTTCATGTAAAACATGTTTTTTGCATTTAGGACAAAATTTTTTTAAAATTAAACGACTGTTACTGTTATGAATTTTAATTTTATAATTACGGCTAAAACAATCACTACATATTAAAATATTTTTTTTCTTTTTCATATTTAATAAAAATTTTCCTTTTTATAATTTTTGTAATTAAATATAAAGAAACAAGAAAAAAAATTAAATTTTATAAAAAAATAATTAGTTTAAAATGATAATACTAATAATTATAAAACATTTTCTTTATTTTAACACTAATTTAATGAAAAATAAATTAAAAATTATCTTTTATTTTTGCGTGGAATACAAAATTATAGCAGCTGCCACGCTTACATTTAGAGAATTTATTTTACCCTTCATAGGAATTTGAATTAATAAATCACAATTTTTTTTTATGAGATAACGCATTCCTTTTCCTTCATTTCCTAAAACAATAGCTATAGATTTATTCAAAGGTATTTTATTTAAATCAAGACTAGCATTTGAATCAGTACCTACTATAAGAAATTGGTTTTTTTTTAATTCTAAAATTGTTGTATATAAATTATTTACTAAAAAAATATTTACATATTCTAATGCTCCGCTAGCTGATTTCGCTACTGTTCCGTTCAATAAAATTTGATTTTTTTTTCCTATAATTACTCCATCAAAGTCTGTTGCTTCTAAAGTTCTTAAAATAGCTCCAAAATTTTGAGGATCTTGTATTGAATCTAAAATCAAAAATTTTTTTATTTTATTAGAATTTAACGAATTTTTCAAGTTTTTATAACAATAATCCTCTACTTCTGCTACAACTCCTTTATGAGAATTATTTTTAACTTTTTCGTTCAATTGATGTTTATTTAATAATTTAATTTTTATATTATTTTTTTTTAAAAAATTTAAAAATTTTAAATCTTTCATTTTTTCATCTATAAATAAATTATAAATTAATCTTTTTGCTTTTATTGCTTCTTTAATTATATTTTTTCCATAAATTATCATTTAACTACATTATAATATAATTTTTTTATATTTTATATATATATTGTTATTTATTCTTTTTTTAAAAGAATTGATAATAAATATAATATTTTATTTTTTTATATTAAAGTATTTTTTTATATTGAATTTTTTATTTACTAAAAATAAAAAAATAATATTTATTATAGCTAATTTTATATAAGAAGGATAACTTTGAATTACATTTTCCCATAAAGAGAAAAAATTATTTTTATTTAATAACAAAAAATACTCGAAAAATAAAAAACTTAATAACATTGAAATTATCAATAATGATTTAAATTTTTTTAAAGGCATAGAACTTTTTATTAAAAGAACTAAAAAAATAATAGCAGTTATAAAATTTAATACAATGGATAATTGTTCTTGTATAAAATTTTTTGCAAAAATAAATTTTAATAAGTAAAAATAATTAAAACCTATTATGAACGCAAAAGGTAGTGAATTTTGAAAAATAATTTTAAGAAAATTTGTTTTTATTTTTTTGTCACTAGGTTCTAAAGCTAAAAAAAATGAAGGTATTCCGATAAAAAAAGTATCTATCAAATTCAAATGTAAGGGGTTGAAAGGGAATGTTATTATTATTTTTGAAAATATATTGTTTGCAATTGTTATTATTGCTAAAACAAAAGAAGAAATAGTTTTAACTAAAAATAAAACAGAAAGTTTAGTTAGATTATTTATTACTCTTTTTCCTTCTGTTATTACTTGAGTTAAAGAATTGAATTTAGAATCTATTAGTATCAAATTAGCAACATTTTGAGCTGTTTTATTTCCTGAAGCCATAGCTATTGATAAATCTGATTCTTTAAAAGCTAAAATATCATTAATTCCATCACCTATCATAGCAACTTTATGATTATTTTTTTTAATTTCGTTAATTATTATTTTTTTTTGTTCTGGAGTAGCTCTTCCGAAAAAATCATTTTTAATAGAAATATTTTTTATTTCTTCTTCAGATAAATTAGCTAAGTTAATGACTTTTTGATTAGAATCGTTTATTCCTACACGATTTATTATATAGTTAATAGTTTCTGGATTATCTCCTGAAATAATTTTTATTTTGATATTGTTTTTTTTAAAAAAATTAATAGTTTTAGGAGCATCTTTTTTGATCGTATCTTCTAACATTATTAAAGAAATTATTTTATATTCAGTATTTTTATTAATTTTATTTATTTTTTCATCTGTTTGTGCTAATAATAAAACTCTAAATCCTTTTTTTGTTTGATCTTTTACGTCGTTTTCAATAATAGAAAATTTTTGTTTTAGTATAAAATCAGGCGCACCTAAAACAAAAGTGCCTAATTTTTCGAATTCTACCATACTATATTTTAACAAACTAGAAAAATTTTGTACTTTTGTGATTTTTTGATTATTTGGAATATTTTCCCATTTTTTAGTACAAAATTTTTGTTTTAAAGCATTTTGAGTAGCGCTGTTGTTATTAAATGAATTTATAATTTCAGAAAATAATTTTTCAGTTATAGGATAATTTGGATAATTTAAAATTTCTTTTACTTCCATTTTTCCATCCGTAATAGTTCCTGTTTTATCTAAGCATAAAATATCTATTTGCGCTAACATTTCTATTCCAAAAAGATCTTTTATATATGCTTTTTTTTTTGCTAATTTTACAAAACCTATAGCTAAAGTTACATTAGTTAAAAGAAAAAGTCCTGAAGGCATTGTACCTAACATAAATCCACATAAACTTAAAATATAATTATCATTTGAAATATTTTTGAAAGAAAAAGATAGTAATATAGCAATAGGAATTAATAAAAAAGTTATAAAAAAAACTAAAAAAGAAAAATTTTTTGTTAGAGGAGTTTTAATTTTTTTATATTTTTTTGCTGTTTGAGATAATTTAGAAATATACATATCCTTACCAACAGCTTGAACTTCTGCGCATGCTTGTCCATCTATTACATAACTTCCAGAATATAAAAAATCACCTTTTTTTTTGATTATAGGTTTAGATTCTCCTGTTAAAAGAGATTCATCTATTGTTAAAAATCCTTTTAATACTTTCGCATCTACTATAATTTGTTCATTATTTTCTAAAAGAATAATATCGTTTTTAATTATATCTTTTGAAGAAATAGAAATTAGTTTTCCTTCTCTAATTACTTTAGAATTTATACAAGTTATTAAAGAAATTTTATCTAAAGTTTTTTTAGCTTTTATTTCTTGAGTAATGTTTATAATTAGGTTTAAAGAGTTAATGAATAAGAAAAACAATTGTTCGTAATGTTTTGTGTTTAATATTACAATTGTCATAAAAAATAATAATAAATTAAAAAAGGTAAATACATTGCTAAAAATAATATCTTTTATAGTTTTATTATTATCTATTATATTTGTATTGTTTTTTTTTTCTTGTATTTTCGCTTTTACAATTTCTTTCGATAATCCTTCAAATTCTGACCAAATTTCTTTTTTAATATTTGATTTTTTTTCTTTTTTTATTATATTCTTTATCATAAAAAGTTAAGTATACCATGCTTTTCTAATTTAAATAATTTCTTTTTTTAATAAAATTTGTCTAATAGAATCTGCTTCTTTAAAATTTTTATTTTTTTTATATTTTTGCCATAAATTATATAATTTTATGTCTTTTATGTCTATTTTTTTTAAAATAATTTTTATATTTATATTTTTTAATACAAAAATTAATGTATTTTGTAATTGTGCTAAAATTTTCAAATTTTTATTTTTGTTTAATTCTTTTAGAATTTCTTCTATTATAGTTATTAAATTAGGAGTATTGAAGTCATTTTTCATAATTTTATGAAATTTATCGACATAATCAGAAATAATTTCAAAATTATTAATTTTTTTTAAATTTAATTTAAAATTATTTTTATTTAAAATTTTTAATAAATTTGAATATTCTGTTTGGGTTTTTTCTATTAATTTTTGATTAAAATTTATTGGTTGTAAATAGTGATATTTTAAAAAAAATAGTTTTAAAACATTTGGTTCAAATTTTTTTAATAAATCTTTAACTAAAATGATATTTCCTGTGGATTTGCTCATTTTTTTGTTGTCATATTCTACGTGTCCTACATGTACAAAAAAATTAGCTAAAGGTTTATTTTCACTAGCTAAAAATTGAGCTTGTTCGTTTTCGTGGTGTGGAAATTTTAAATCAATACCTCCTCCATGTATATCTATGGTATTATTTTGAAAAATTTCTTTTATCATTACAACACATTCAGTATGCCAACCTGGTCTTCCCATAAACCATGGACTTGAAAATTTAATTCCTATATCTGTTTTTTTCCATAGAATGAAATCTTCATGATTTTCTTTTTCTTCAAAATTATCAATTTTTTTTCTTTGGTTTATTTTTAATTTTTTTAAATTTTGACCACTTAAAATTCCATAGTTTTTTATTTTATTAATTCTGAAATATATTCCTTTGTCCGTTATGTAAGCGTACTTTTTTTTAATTAATTCATCTATAAATGAAACAATTTTTTCAATATAATTAGTTACCATTGGAATTTCATTTATATTTTTTATTTCTAATGTTTTTAATAATTTTAAAAAAGCTAAAGTATATTTTGAAGATATTTCTTTTTCTGATTTATTTTTTTCGCTTGCTATTTTGATAATTTTATCATCTATATCAGTAATATTTACAACTAAATATGTTTTAATTCCTATTAGTTTTAAATATTTTTTCATCATGTTAAAGAAAATTAAAGACCTTATATTTCCTATATGCAAATGACTATATACTGTCGGTCCACACAAGTAAATATTTATTTTAGATTTATTTGAATTTATTAAATATTCTTTTTTCTTTGTTAAAGAATTATAAATTTTTAACATAAGATAGACTCAATTCTTTTTTTATAAAGAAATATTTTTTTAAAAAAATATTCTACTTAATTATATTTTAATATAAAATATAAATTTTTTATATAAATTAATTATAAAAAATGAAAAAATAATAAAATTATTTTTCTAATTCAATTAATTTTATTATTTTATTTATATTGTTTATTATTTGTTTTTTTCCTAATAGTTTTAGGAAAATATATAAATCAGGGCCATGTGTTTTGCCTGAACAAGAAATTCTTATAATTTGAAATAAATTTTTACCTTTTAATTTTGTTTTTTCGCTAAATTCTTTTATTAATTTTTTGATTGAATTAACATCGAATGATTCGATTTTTATTATCATGTTGTATAAATTTTTTATATTATTTAAAGTATTTTTGTCTTTTAAAAAATATAATTCTTCTGAATTCAAGTCCAAAATTAATTTTTCTTTTTCTGAAAAAAAATTATTATATAAAGTTACAGTTTCTTGAATATTATTTAATCTATTTTTAAATAAATCAATAAAATTAGTTATCCATTCTTGATTTTTGTTTATTTCATTTTTATTAAAAAAATATTTAGTTTGTTCTACTAATTTTTGTGAATCCATTTTTTTTAAATATTGTGAATTAATAAAATTTAATTTTTCAATATCAAATATAGCAGGAGATTTAATTAATTTTTTTACATCAAATAAATCTATTAATTCTTTTTGCGAAAGAATAGTTTTATTATTAGAAGGAGAAAATCCCAAAAGAGACAAGTAGTTAAATAAAGCTTCAGGTAAATAACCGCAATTCATATATTTTTCTATAAATTGCATTTCATTGTTATCTCTTTTGCTTAATTTTTTTTTATTTTTATTTAAAATTATTGACAAATGAGCGAATAAAGGAATATCCCAACCAAAAGATTGATATAACATTATTTGTTTAGGAGTGTTAGTTATATGTTCTTCTCCTCTTAAAATATGAGAAATACCCATTAAGTGATCGTCTATTGCTGCAGCAAAGTTATAAGTGGGAAAGCCATTTTCTTTAATTATAATCCAATCTTCTATATCTTTGCTTTGAAAAGATAATTTTCCTCTTATTAAATCATTAAATTCAAATTTAGTGTTTGAAGGAATTTTAAAACGAATAAAAAAATTATTTTTTTGCGTTTTATCTTTATATTCTTTATAAGCTAATTTTTTTTTTATTAAAATATTTGCATATTTTTGATAAATTTCTATTCTTTCGGATTGTCTATAAGGTCCAAATTTACCTCCAATATCAGGTCCTTCTGACCATGTTAATCCTAACCATTTTAGCTGTTGTAATTGTGTTTTTTCGCTTTGATCTATGTTTCTTGTTAAATCTGTATCTTCTATTCTAATAATAAAATTTCCTTTTAAATGGCAAGCAAATAAAAAATTAAATAAAGCGGTTCTAGCGTTTCCTATATGTAAAAAACCAGTAGGACTTGGAGCATAACGAACTCTTATTTTATTCATAAACACCTCTTTAGCTTAATTTTAATTAAAAGTTGATTAAAATAATTTTTATTTATTCAAAAAAATAAAAAAAGAACCTAATCTTTTTAAATTTTTTTAAAAAAAGATTGTAGGTTCTCGAAATTTTTTTTAAAAATATAATAATAAAAAAATTAACGTTTAGAAAATTGTGGAGCACGACGAGCTTTTTTTAAACCATATTTTTTACGTTCTACACAACGAGAATCTCTAGTTAATAATTTATCTTTTTTTAAAATAATTTTTAAATCAGGATTAGCTTTTATTAAACATCTAGAAATTCCTAAACGAATTGCTCCTGCTTGTGATGTGATTCCACCTCCACAAACATTTACAAAAATATCATATTCATCTATTTTTTTAGTTAGTTTTAAAGGTTTTACAGTTTCATTACGAGTTTCTTCTGAAGGTATGTAATCTTGAAATTTTCTTTTGTTAATAGTAATATTTCCGGAACCTAATTTTAAAATAACTCTAGCTATTGAACTTTTTCTTCTTCCTGTTCCTAAAAATTGATTTTTATTAATTTCCATTTTAATTTTATACCTCTATAATTATAGGTTTTTGAGATTCATGTTTATGATTTTTGTCAGAATAAACAAATAATTTTTTGCGCATTTTATCGCCTAATTTAGTTTTAGGCAACATTCCGAAAATAGATTTTTCTACTATTCTATTTGGTAATTTATTTTTTAACTCCAACGCTGTTATTTGTTTAATTCCGCCTGGAAAACCTGAATGTCTATAATATTTTTTTTGTTTCCATTTTTTTCCTGTTAAAACAATTTTACTAGCATTTATAACTGCCACATAATCTCCATTATCAATATTATGTGTAAAATTATTTTTATTTTTCCCTTTTAAAATAGAAGCTACTTTAGTTGAAAGTCTGCCTAAAATTTTATTTTTCGCATCAACTAAAAACCATTTTCGGCTTATTTTTTTTTCATTAATTGATAAAGTTTGATTATTTTTATCATTATTATTTATTTTTTGATTTTCTTTGTTTTGTTGTTTTAATGAAATTATTTTTGATTCTTTTTTGTTCATATGAAATAATATTACCTTAACATTTGATAATTTATATAAAAAAAAATATAACTAATAAATAAAAATAAAATAAATTTTTGATTTTAATATTTTTATTAAATTTAATTTACAAAAATATATTTAATTTAAAATTAATTACAATAGGTATAAATTAAATTTAATAAAAAATTTTTTTCAAAATAATCAAAAATTTAAATCAAATATAAAATATTAAATTTTTAATAATTGTAAAAATAGTATACTGAAATAATTAAAAAATGTCAAACAAAATAAATTATAAAATTATTAATAAAAATAATCTATTTTTTGGAGCGAATGATGGATCGAGATAGAATTAGACCGTTTTTCTATTACTAGATATTAATCTAAGCCC